>DAOUUD010000199.1 GCA_030668345.1 Candidatus Cloacimonadota bacterium
CTGGTGTTAAAATTTTCAATAGTAATCAACCAGTAGAATATGTTGCGGATTCTCATGAAACTTCAGAACTTCCCTGGAAACATTCGCTAACTGAAGGTTTAAAATTAGCAAAAAAAGAGAATAAACCGGTTTTCATAGATTTCTGGGCAACCTGGTGTAAAAACTGTCTTGCAATGGATGCAACTACTTTTAAGGATGAAAAAGTAATACAAGAATTCGAAAATTACATTTTAGTTAAATACAAAGCTGAAAATCTCAAAGTATCACCCACAAAAGAAATTTTAAAATACTTTGAAATTATTGGTTTGCCAACTTATATCGCTTTGGCTCCGAAAAATTAGTAGGTATAAAATGAAGAAATTTCTAATTTTATTTTGTTTTACTTTAATACTTTTCGCCTGTGATAGATTCGAGCATACATTCGAACCGAATATCATTCCACCGGAAGCTTGTATCACTGCTGTTCCCGTTTTGGGATATGTACCTTTGGTAGTTGTATTTACAGATAGTTCACAAGCCGGAACAAATCCAATTATCAGTTGGGAATGGGATTTCGACAATGACGGAACCATTGACTCACTCATTCAAAATCCGATCTATACATATACCGAAGTTGGAGAATTTTATGCCAAATTGACCGTTTCTGATGGGGAACATACAAGCCTGGATTCGATTCTAATTTCTGTTCTGGAAATTGGTTCTCCGATAGCTGATTTCAGTTTTACTCCTACAGAAGGTTATGCACCTTTGGAAGTATCATTCACAAATGAATCACAACCCGGAACAAATCCAATTACCAGTTGGGAATGGGATTTTGATGATAATGGTGTAATTGATTCTTACGAACAAAATCCAACTTACACTTATACTGAAGTGGGAGATTATTCAATTAGATTAACTGTTTCGGATGGAAATCTGAATAGTAGTCTAACCAAAACTATCTCAATTTATGGTCAGAACGTTCTGGTGGAACTTGCTACATCTCTCACTTGCGTTAATTGCCCCTATGTGGAAGCAGCACTTCATAACCTCAAGCAGCAATATGGAAATCGTTTGTGTTATGTGGAATATCATATCAACGATCCTTTGGATATTGGAAATACTGATATTTTTTCCTATTATGGAATGAGTGCATTACCAACCTCGGTAACTCAGGGAACTGAGATAATTGTGGGTGGTTCTGCAACTTCCCAGGCTGAACTGGATGCAATTATTGCACCTATCTTTGAAGAAACTCCTCTGGTTCAGTTCAATGATTTTAATGCAACTTTAGAAGCTAATACTCTTAATGGTTCGGTTCTTTTAAATGTGGATGGTTCTGTTCCACTTGCAGATCTGTATCTGAAATTTACTCTTATTGAAGATGAAAATACTAATTATTTAAATGCTGCTCACGAGTATCCTTTGAACGTTGTGATTGCCAAAGGAGAACTTTTGATCTCAGCACATAATTTCGATGAACCTGTTGAATTTGCTTTGTCGGATTTAACTAACCTACCAGATGATATTACTCTGGTCATCTGGGTACAAACCCTTGCAGACCCATATAATTCGAGTACTTGTAAAGTTTATAACGTAACTGAAAAAGCGATTATACAATAAGGAGATAAAAAATTTAGACGCAGATATACGCAGATAAAAATATGATTAATTATGAAATGATTTTTAAAAATTGCAGATTATTAGAAAACATAATGAAACCAATCATATTAAATCATAAAAAATCAGAGTTAATCAGCGTCAGAATAAATTAAGGAGACAAATAGATGACATTAAGGAATTTAATCTTAAGTATCATTCTGATATTAATTATAGTTCAATTATTTGCATTAGATAAAGCTCCTGATTTCAAACTGGAAAACATGAAAGGGAAACAAGTAAAACTATCTGATTTCCTGGAAAAAGGACCTGTTATCCTCGATTTCTGGGCAACCTGGTGCGAACCCTGTAAGAAAGAACTTCCTGCTCTGAGCAAGATCCAGGATATATACAAAGATAGCATTACAGTAATTACAATCAGTTGTGATAAACCCCGCAATAAAAACAAAGCAAAAGCTTATATCAAAGCTCAGAAGCTGAACGTGGTAAATCTATTCGACACAAAGAAAGATGTTCAAAAATTGTTTAATGTTACAAACATCCCTCGCACTCTAATAATCGTTCCCGATAGTACGATCATTTTCGATCATACCGGTTACCAGCGTGGTGATGAAAAGCATATCATAGAAGCAATCGATAAATGGTTTCAGCAAACTGAAAAGGAAAACGAAGAAGAAAATATAATAGAATAGACCGGAGATACATGTAATGAGAAAGATATTAATAATATTTATTTTCGTAGCTTTTTCAATTCTACTGCTGGCAAAGGAATTCAGTTTTTCGGGTATTAACGAACTGAAATATATCTGTCGTGACCGCCGGGTGGAATACAGAAGCTATTTTATGGATAAATTACAACTTCAATTGCAGTATAAATTCCTTCGTCTGGGTACAAAATATGATGTTTATTATCCCTACCATGATAAATTCCTGGATGTAGATAACATTCAAAATGAAGATGATATATTCGATGAATTGGATGATAATGAACAGAACGAATATTATTTTGAAGAGTATTACCTGCAATTTGAGACCGATCACTGGTTCTTTCAGACTGGAACATTTGAAGCTGTCATTAGCACGGGAATGATTCTACATAATTTCTACGATGATGATTTTGAAGAAGATTCCAGACTGATCGGTGGGTATGTGAATCCCATCTATGACAGATGGCAAGTGCAACTTTTTGGGGGATTAATGGAAAGTGACGATTCCGCTGATCCTACATTGGAAGACGAATATGATCAGGTGGGAGCTTTTGACGCCGATTTTAATATTCTGGACAATTTGTCTATCGGTGGAAGTTATGTGTTGCACAAAGAGCTTATCAATGTTGATGAAGAAACATTCAACAACAGAGCTGTATATGCAGGAAGACTGGAATATTTTTCTAATAATTTCGAATTTAACGCTGAATATGCCACCAGTAAAAATGATGAAGATGTAGAAGGCTCTGCCATCTATTCTACAGCTACTTCGTATATTGGAAAATTCACAATGATGGGTGCTTACAAAAAATATGAGAATTTCGATGAGCGAATATCTGATCTTCCTACAGCAAATCACAGCGAAGAACCCCTGGATGATAGCTGGGAGCCCGGTTTGGATGAAGAAGGTTTAATGGGTGAAGTGCAGTTCATTCCCGATTATGAGAACGAATTTATACTGAATTATGCCGAAGGTTGGTCCAGTGATTTCAAAGTACGCCAATCCGATTTTTTTACCGTATACCGTCACGATTTC
>DAOUUD010000159.1 GCA_030668345.1 Candidatus Cloacimonadota bacterium
GTTGTAGTTGATAAGATCAAAGAATTTAGTAAGGAAGTTAAAAATAATGATGAGATCGCTCAGATTGCTTCCATTTCTGCAAATAACGATATGGAAATCGGTAAACGAATTGCTGATGCGATGGAAGCTGTTGGAAAAGAAGGTATCATTAATGTTGAAGAGGCAAAATCAATCGATACTTCTTTGGAAAAAGTAGAAGGTATGCAATTTGATCGTGGTTATCTTTCTCATTATTTCATTACGGATGCCGATAAAATGATCACCGAATTTGAAGATCCGTACATCCTGCTTTATGATAAAAAAATAAGCGTTATGAAAGATCTTCTTCCCATCCTGCAGGAAGTAGCCCAAACTGGAAAACCATTCCTCATCATCTCCGAAGATATCGAAGGTGAAGCTCTGGCTACATTGGTAGTAAATAAACTACGCGGCACCCTGAACGTAGCAGCGGTAAAAGCTCCGGGATTTGGTGATAGAAGAAAAGCAATTATGGAAGATATCGCTATTCTTACTGGTGGAAATGTAATTTCTGAAGAACTGGGTAGAAAACTTGAATCTGCAAGTCTTAAAGATCTTGGCTCGGCCAAAAAAGTGATCATCGAAAAAGAAAATACAACTATCCGTGAAGGAGCAGGCACAAAAGAAGACCTGGATGCAAGGGTTAAACAGATAAAAGCACAGATCGAAGAAACAACTTCCGATTACGATAAAGAAAAACTCCAGGAAAGACTGGCAAAGCTTTCCAGTGGTGTTGCAGTAATAAAAATTGGTGCTGCTACAGAAACAGAAATGAAAGAAAAGAAAGCTCGTGTAGATGATGCACTTCACGCCACTAGAGCAGCTGTAGAAGAAGGAATTGTAACAGGCGGGGGTACAACTCTTATTTATGCCTCCAGAGCTATTGATGATCTTAAACTTGATTTGCATGAAGAGAAAGTTGGTGCTGCAATTCTTAAAAATGCTCTCTCAAAACCAACTTATTTCATCGCAGCGAATGCCGGTGAAGAAGGTGCTATAGTTGTAGAGAAAATCAAAGAGTCCAAAGACATTCACTATGGCTATAATGCAGCTACAGGTAAATATGAAAATCTCATCAAAGCGGGTATCATCGATCCTGCTAAAGTAGTTCGCAGTGCCTTACAAAATGCTACAAGTATAGCCGGTCTTTTCCTCACTACCGAATGCATCGTAACCGATATTCCTGAAGAAGAAAAAATGCCTCCGATGCCCCCAGGTGGCGGTGGAATGCCGGGAATGTATTAATATCCCAAAAATATAAGTCGCAACATAACTCAGGAAGCTTTCTAAAAGGGAAGCTTCCTTTTTTTTTATGTGTTTTTTTATAATATATTATATATTTTAAATGTGTTAAAAATCGCTTGACATGAGAATTGAGTATTTTTTTGATACTCAACCAATGCCGAAGTGGTGAAATTGGTAGACGCAGTGGACTCAAAATCCTCCGGGCTTTTGCTCATGCCGGTTCGAGTCCGGCCTTCGGCACCATTTGGAGATTGGAGGTTTTATTAAAATTTGTTAGAGCAACAATCTGATTTTTCAATATTTACCCAAAATTTTTGTACTGGAGGAAAGCAATGAAAACTAAATTACTTTTACTAACACTTGTGGCAGTTCTTTTAATTCCGGTAGCAGCTAATGCAATTTCAGAAGCTGCTGTGATATTTCTTTTGATCGAACCGGGATCGAGAGCTGGGGCTATGGGTCAGGCTTATGTTGCTCAGGCAGACGATGGATTCGCCTCTTACTGGAATCCGGGAGCATTGGCTTTTAATAGGAAAAGCCAGGTTGCCAGTATGTATTCAAACTGGTTTGGTGAAGTTTTTAATGATATATATTATTTCCATCTGGCAGGAAATAAATATAGTGAAGATCTTGGAAATATTGGTTTTAACTTTACATACCTGACTTATGGTGAACAAGAAAGAACTGACGAATTTGGTGAAGTTTTAGAAACTTTTATGAGTTATGATCTGGCTCTGGCAACCACATATAGTTATCAATTAAGTCAGAATACGGGAATCGGGCTTACGTTCAAATTTGTCCTTAGCGATCTGGCACCTGAAGGACAGGGAAACACCGAAGCAGATGAACGCGGTCAGGGTATGAGTTATGCATTCGATTTCGGTGTAAAACACAAAGGTGTCGATTTTGGTCAGATCCTTGTATCACCATATAATGGAGCTTTATCCTTATACAATGGTATCGCTTCTCTAGCTGGATTCAATAAAGCTTCTCTCTCTAAATATAGTATACCTGTAAAAAAATTAGATTTTGGTCTTAATCTGCAGAATGTAGGTCCAAATATGACTTATATCGATGAATCTCAATCTGATCCAATGCCCATGAACTGGCGTATGGGATTTTCCTACCGCGCATTGGAATCTCAGTATAATAAGCTTACAATTAATGCCGATATGAACAAACTTCTGGCAAATGACGATCCCATTTATAAGCGAATTTTTACAGCATGGACAGATGATTTCAATGGAAGAGAAGATGAAGAAGGTAATCAAGTCGACGATTTTGCTTCCATTCAAAATTTCATCAATTCCATCGAGATCAGAGAGATCATCTGGTGTCTGGGTGCAGAATACGTTTATCTAGATCTTCTGTCATTACGTACTGGTTACTATGCAGATAGAGAAGGTGATGTTACCGGATTTGCTTTTGGTGCGGGAGTCCATTACACTTTTAATAAAGAATATCTTGTTGGAATCGATTACGCTTTCCAACCCGGTGGCGGTTTACAGGATTATAATCAGACACTTTCAGTAAAAGTAGAATTCTAAAAAACATAAACTATGAAGCGCATTTTACTGTCAGTCCTGATAGTATTGGGACTTGTTGTTCCAAATTTTTCACATGCCAGAAAAATATCTGTGAGTAAAATAACAACTCCGGTTCAATCGGAAAAGAAAGTTCATCCAATAGAAAACTACCTGTCGGGGACGGCTGAGCGGCTGAATAATCTCAGCAGGAATTCTAACAAACTACTTGTACTTCTCATAGAATTCCAGGTAGATAACGACCCTCAAAGTACTGGAAATGGAACGTTCCTTCAAGATCCGGAAGGATACCCTGTCAACCTGGGAGCTCCTCCTCACGATCATGAGTTTTTCACAACTCAACTACAGGCTTTGAATTATTACTATCTCGCTGCCAGCTTTGGTTCCTACGACTTGGAATATGATATCTTCCCCATATCTTCATCCGGTGATTTCCAAGCATATAAACTTCCCCACGAAATGGCATATTATAACCCACCGGGAGCTGATGTCGACTTGATGATATCTCGTTTCGAGGAATATTTTCAAGATACCTTCACAATTGCTGATGCCGATGAAAATATAGACTTCAGTCAATATGATCATTATATGTTCATTCATGCCGGTGCAGATTGGCAGCATGATATCTTTGGTGATACACCCGCCGATATTCCTTCGTTCTTTATCCGGGTAGGAACGGGTAAGGAAGTCATTGTTGATGATGACATAGTAATCGATCATGCCTGTAATGTGCCGGAGATGATAACACAGGACATCCATCCAGATCCGGATGATGCTACTATCTTTTATAACTATGGTGTAGTAAATGCAGTATTTGCTCATGAATTTGGTCATTCAATTGGTTTTGTGGATCTATACAATACCAAAAATTTCACTCCTCAAGTAGGTGTTTTCGATATAATGGACAGTGGAGGTAATGCCGGTTTACTGGTAGTTTCCGATGCAAACGACAACCTCTATTACTTTGAAGGCAGCCTGCCAACCCTGCCCGGTGCCTGGTCTCGTATGTTGGCTTGGGAAGATATATTTCGAACAAGAGGAATTTTTAAAGATATCTCAGAATTAGAATTCAATGAAACTATAGAACTATTACCTGCCGAACATTTATTCGATCCACCCCAGGCAACTACAGAAATTCCATGCTTTATTAAAGTACCCTTAAGTGACACGGAGTATATACTCATCGAGAACAGGCAGGTAGATCCTGATGGAGACAGTGGAATCTCAGTATGGGCATCTGCTGATAGTAGTGTAATTCTATACCCCACTTATCCTAACCATCTTCCCGGTGACGATCCTACTTATGAATATGATTATTTCCTGCCCGGCTGGCCAATGGCAGGTCCAACAGGTGAATTTAATTATGATATTGGCGGTGGTTTATTAATATGGCATATAGATGAAGCGATCCTGGCAGAAAACAACAACTTTGAAAATAATACCGTAAATATTTATCACTCTCACAGAGCTGTAAAAATAATTGAAGCCGATAACATCGATGATATCGGTAA
>DAOUUD010000061.1 GCA_030668345.1 Candidatus Cloacimonadota bacterium
CCAACCATTTTCATCGTTTTTGGTAATCTTAAAATTCCCCTCATGATATGCTACATTGCTATCATAGAAGTATATTGGCCAACCCTCCGGATAAACAGGGTCACCATTGGGTCCTATAGAATCCACAATTCCATCTTCATCCAGATCCCAGGGAATCATCGGTGTGTCATCAGCAGGATTTGTACCTTCCAGATAAAGATCATAAAAACTGAATTCCTGAGTAGGAATATCGAAAGAATATACTTTTGTGTACATTGCCGGCAGATCAGGGTACCAGGAAGATGGTTCGATCAACAGGTTCATTGTTCCTAAAAAGGAAATTTTTGAGTTGTCATCATGGAAGATGCTATTTTGATGAGAACATAAATAAGGGGCAAAATACAATTCTCCTGTGGTTCCAGGATACCATACGTTGTAATGTGATTCCTGGAAATAAAATTCGAAATCTCCTTCTCCGTAACTATCATTATGTAAAACAATTATCTGGTCAGTTAAATTACCGAATTCAAAATCCGCTTGAATATAACCCATAAAAGCTATCTGCCCATCATCTGAAACCGAACAGGAAAGATTAGGGCGTACCCATTCCGGATCGCCCATGTGCCATTCATCCAGAAGCGGAATTGTTCGATAAGTGAAATCAAATTCAACTTGCTGGTGTAGATCATTAACGTTAAAATCAAAAAAACCTATCAGAATATTTTCCGATGGGGTTCCATTGAGCGGACACACATCACTATTTTTGCCAATTACATAAACGCGCCTTTTATCAGGAATCGGTGAAGGTCCAATGTGAACTTCCGGCCAGATAAATTCATCTGTTGGCATATTTGCAGATGGAGTATCATCTTCGAAAATTGCGTAAGGTGTTATCCACAATCCTGGCTGACCAAAATGCAGCAAATCAAAACTAAACACTACTTCTAAATCGGCTGTTAATGGATCACTATTACAGTGAAAAGCAATCATAGGATCACAAGTTATAGGATCGAGATCGATGCCGGCATAGCCTTCGTGAATATCATCTGTTCCAATCAGTCCAATATTGCTAAGATTTCCATTTGCATTTATGAAAGCGTAATATTCACGTCGAGTCGAGGCCGCCGTTTCTCTGCCATGAAAAACGATATACACACTACCATCTTCTTCTACTTGAATTGGTAGTCCACAATAGCTGCCAGGCATGTAATCGAAAAAATTTTCTATGATATCTATTGGTTCGATGATGAATTCATATTCTGGTATTTGTGAAAACAGAGAAAGAGTAATCAGTAAAATAGAAACACATAATATTTGTTTCATTTTCCCTCCCTTATTTGAGGTTCAAATTCAGGAAAGTTACTCATAAAATATGCCGGGGCTTCACGCCCCGGACTTTGTTCTATTTCAGTAAGATCATTTTTTTAGTGAAAGCTAAACTGCCAGCTTTCATTTTATAGAAATACACTCCCGAAGCAACCGCTTTTCCAGATTCATCAACGCCATCCCAAGATACTGAATGATTGCCTACTTGGAGCATTTCATTAACAAGCGTTTTTACTTTCTGTCCTTTCAAATTGTAGATTGAAATCTTAGTTTCCTCTGCGTCCTCTGCGGTGAAAAAAGTAATTGTTGTACTTGGATTAAAGGGATTAGGATAATTCTGGTAGAGATTAAACGGTACTGATGTTATAGTGGGATCGGTTCCATCTTCCGGGTCGATGTGTATCTTAATTGCAGCATAAATTTGTGTGCCACCAATGTTTTCACCATGACCTTGAATATAGGAACCATAGCTGTTGTCATCTAAAAAGAAAAGATGAACTAATCCCCAGCCAGATCCCAGGTATTCGATTTCATCACCTATATACAGGTACTCTGGGATCATACCGTCCAGTTCGGGTGCAAAGTTGTCATCATCTGCTTTGGCGTTTATAATGATCTCATCTTCCCAGGTTTCTCCACCGTTTTTTGAAACAGCAATAACTATCTCCGGGTATTCTGCCCAGTCTTCATATCCGGGAACTCCCGTATTTCCATAACGTGCTTTTAAACCATCCGACCAGATACCGACCAGCCAGTTTTTCTCTTCATTCTTAGAAATCTTGAAATAGTTTTCATGGAAAGCTACGTCATAATCGAAATGATAAATAGGCCAGCCGTCTTCCCACATAACATATCCATCAGGATCGAAATTATCAACTATTCCATCCTCATCAAGATCCCAGGGAACCATAACCTGGTCATCTGCCGGATCTGCACCACGCACACCCAGTTCATAAAAACTGAATTCATTATTAGTGATATCGTAGGTGTATACTTTGGGATACATCAGGTTCAAATCCGGATACCAGGAATTGGGATAGATAAGCATGTTCATATTTCCTATGAAATGAAGTTTTGTGCCGCCATCGGCAAAGATAGTATTCATGTGATTACAAAGATAAGGAGCAAAATAGATATCGTGAGGATCTCCGTTTTCATCAGTGAAGCATGGTGTTCCATCCTGGTTAAGGGGATTATCTACACCCATATGAAAATCAGCATCAAAATATTCAAAGTTACCTTCACCATAATTATCATTATAGAGCACATAAATTCTATCGGTCATGGAAGAAGTAGCATCTGCAGTAATGGTGTATCCCATCAAAGCTATTTTGCCGTCGTCGGAAACTGCACAGGCATGAGCAGGTCGTATCCATTCAGGATCTTCATTATGCCAATTATCCAGTACCTGGATTGTTCTATAAGACCAGTCCAGTTCGGATTGAGCATTCAGATCGACAACATTAAAATCGGCATAAGCAATCAGCACATTTTCCGAAGGTAAGCCTGTTGGGCTTATGGCAACATTGTTAGCCACCACATAGATCCTTCTTTTATCGGGATCGGGTGATGGTCCAATAAAAACATAGGGCCAGGCAAAATGATCATCCGGTACATTGGGAGAAGGAGTATTATCATCAATAACCTCAAAAGGAGGTATCCAAAGCCCTGAAGTTCCTGACAGGTGAAAAAGATCGTAGGTAAGAACACATTCCAGCCCGGCACTGGATGGATCAGAGTCAACATGCCAGCTTGCAAAAGGATCACAGGTAACAGGATCGATATCTACTCCAGCATATCCTTCATGGATATCATCGGTTCCAATAGTAGCAATATTTGTTACATTCCCGCTTGCATCGATATAAGCAAAATACATACGACGCGTAGAAGCAGCTGTTTCGCGTCCATGGAAGATAATGTACTTCCCATCGGCAGGGAATAAGCTCGGATAGGATATATCCGGTTGAACTCTTATTGGCGTGCTATTATAACTTCCGGGCATGTAGTCATAATAATTGGAAATAAGCGATTGTGGATCGATAACAAATTCCCACTCGGGAACATCTCTACTTAAATTTTGACGGTTTGAAGGACTATTTTCATGGTTAGAAATCAGAGAAGATTTAACGGTGGGTGTTTGTAAATCTGCAAAAACGATACAGGAAATAAATACAACAACAAATAAAGATAATGCTTTTTTCATAATTCCCTCCCCTATGAAATTGTGAACAAAAATTAAAGAAGCATAACCTGTGCCAAATCACGCATATTAAAATCTCATCATATTCTCAGATGCCAATGCAAGCTGATTAACTACCTTAACAGACTTTTAAAACCTAAAAGAAAAGTCAAATAATAACTTAGGTTATTCTCTCAAAAAAGGTTTTATTGCGGAAATTATTCAGCAAATTGTGTTATAGATTCAACAAAAAAGGTCAAGTTCCCTGCCGAGAACTTGACCTGTCGGATGCAGGGTAATTATTTGATTATACCAACCCTATTTCATCAGGATCATTTTCTTCGTGTCTGTATAAACACCCGATTTCATTTTGTAGAAATACATGCCGCTTGATACACTTTGCTTGTTATCATTTTTCCCATTCCACTCGATATTATATCGGCCAACATCTTTATGCTCATTAACAAGAGTCCTAACCTTTTGGCCTTTGATATTATAAACTTCCAGAGTCACCTGACCTGCTTCTTTCAAATTGTAAGAAATGGTAGTGTTGGGATTAAAGGGATTGGGATAGTTCTGGGAAAGAGAAATGATGCTTGGTGTAACTGTGGGATCTACAGATGAAGTTCCAAAGAATATCTTGATAGAGGCATACGTCATTGTACCACCGATATTTTCTCCATGTCCCTGAATCGAAGAACCGTAACTATTATCATCCAGGAAGAATAAGTGTACTAAACCCCAACCATCGCCAATATCTTCAATTTTATCGCCAACGTAAATATATTCGGGAATCATACCATCCAATTCAAGTGCAAAGTTGTCGTCATCTGCTTTGGCATTCATAATTATTTCTTCTTTCCATGTTTCACCGCCATCATTGGAAATAGCTATTGCGATCTCAGGATATTCTGCCCAATCTTCATAACCGGGTACAGGAATACCACCGGGAACACCGCCGTTGCCATAACGTGATTTTAATCCTTCACTCCAGATACCCAAGAGCCAGCCATTATCTTCATTTTTTGTAATTTTAAAGTTGCCTTCATGGAAAGCTACATTCTGATCGAAATGGTAAATGGGCCAGCCGTCTTCCCACATTACATATCCATCCGGATCAAAATTATCAACAACACCATCTTCATCCAGATCCCAGGGAAGCATAACCTGACCATCAGCAGGATCGGCGCCACGGATCCAGAGTTCATAAAAACTAAATTCATTGTTTATAATGTCATAGGTATAAACTTTCGGATACATCAGACAGAGATCGGGATACCATTGATCGGGATAGATCATCATGTTCATGTTGCCCAAGAAGCGCAGCTTTGTACCACCATCGGTAAATATAGTATTCATATGATGTGCCAGATAAGGAGAAAAATAAATCTCGTGTGGATCACCATTTTCATCCGGGAAACGAGGAGTACCGTCCTGGTTAAGAGGATTAGGAACCTCATGATAATAATCGGCATCATAATATTCAAAATCACCTTCTCCGTAGTTCTCATTCAAGAGCACGTACAAGCGGTCGGTCATGGGAGAAGTAGCATCTTCTGTAACGGTATATCCCATGAAAGCTATCTTGCCATCTTCAGAAACAGCACAGGCTTGTGCTGGTCTTATCCATTCTGGAGTACCTGCATGCCAATTGTCCAACAACGGAATAGTGCGATATGTCCAATCAAGCTCAGATTGAAGGTTCAGATCAGCGACGTCAAAATTGGCATAAGCTATCATAACGTTTTCAGAAGGATCGCCTGTTGCGGGGCTACTGGTGCCATTACTTGCTACAATATAAACCCTTCTTTTAGCAGGATCGGGTGAAGGTCCTATAAATACATAAGGCCATTCAAATTCATCATCCGGTGCCAATGGAGAGGGAATATTGTCATCAATGACTATGAATGGTGATTTCCACAATCCGGGGCTTCCCAGGTGATAAAGGTCATAACTTAAAACACATTCAAGTTGAGCAGTACCTGGATCAGCATTTACATGCCAGCTTACAAATGGGTCACCGGTTACAGGGTCGATATCGATTCCAGCATATCCCTCATGGATATCTTCGGTTCCGATAGTAGCAATATTCGTTACATTGCCATTTGCATCGATATAAGCATGATACACACGACGTGTAGAAGCGGCTGTTTCTCGAGCATGGTAAGTAATGTAGATACCTCCCATTGCATCCGGTTGCAATCTAACCGGATTACTGTTGTAACTACCCGGCATATAATCGTAGTAGTTTGTGAGCAACGATTGCGGCTCAGTAACAAATTCCCACTCTGGTACATCACGCAATGATGATTGATTTAACGTGGTTTTGTTGCCATGTTCATCAATTGCTGCTTTACGCATAATGGGAGTTTGCAGATCCGCTAACAGCATACATGTTAATGCTGTAAGCATAAACAAAATAAGGATCTTTTTCATTTTTCCTCCTAAATGAATTTATCCTTATTATTGCAACCGCTGTGCCATTTGGTAGATAGGAGGAAATGATAAGTTGTACTTAAAAGTTAAGTGATTATATTACAAGAAATTAAAATCAGAAAAAAACTTTCCGCAAACATGTAGAAATGACACAGATAAAAAGAAAAAAAAGTAAAGTGCGGAATTAGTACTACAGTATGCTTTTTTATTTCAGCAGGCTCAAATCCCTAAATCTCTCATTTTTGCATATAGCGTATTTCTATCTATGCCCAATATTCTGGCAGCTTTAGATTTATTATATTTTACATCCTGAAGAAGACGTTCGATTATTTCGCATTCCATTTTATTATTAACTTTCGTTGTTACATCAGACAATTTGTAACCATCTTCAATTATCAGACGATAATAATTATCCAATGATTCCCTGTAAGAATCGGCAGACGCAGATATTTCAAGTTTTAGAACGTCTGTGCTGATGTGGTCATTTTCCTCTAGAAGAACAGCTCTTTTAATTGCATGTTTCAGCTCTCGCACATTACCCGGCCAGGAGTACACAAGTAAAAGTTTTAGAGCTTCCGGAGTAAAACCCTGAATGTTTTTGTTCAGTTCCTTATTAGCACTTTCCAAAAATTCCTTTGCCAGAACAGGAATATCGTCCTTTCTTTCTGTGAGTAAAGGAAGCATTATACAGAATTCGTTCAGCCTGTGAAACAGATCATCCCGGAACAAACCTTCTTTCACTGCATCGGAAAGCTTGATATTGGTTGCTACAATAATACGAACATTTATCTGAATAAATTTTGTGCTGCCAACTCTTTGAATCTTTTTTTCTTGCAACACGCGTAGAAGTTTTGCTTGAGCAGCAGAAGGCAGATTAGTAATTTCATCTAAGAACAAAGTGCCATTATTGGCGGTTTCAAATTCCCCTTTTTTACTGCAGTTAGCTCCAGTAAAAGCACCTTTTTCATAACCAAAGAGCTCACTTTCAACCAAAGTATCTGGTATGGCTCCACAATCTATGGGAATGAATGGCTTATTCTCCCTATTGCTTTTGTCGTGTATCATATTAGCAATAACTTCTTTTCCAGTACCGCTTTTTCCCTGGATAATAACGCTCATATCTGTGGGAGATATCAGTTCCACCTGTTTAAGAACTTTCTGAATAGCCGGACTGCTACCCATGGTTTTTGCAGTCTTGGATTTAGCATTCAATTTTTTTCTCAGACATTTAACTTCACGGCTCAATTCACGGGTGTTAAGTGCTTTCTGAATCGTTAAAATAAGGTCTTCGTTCACAAAGGGTTTTGTTACATAATCATATGCTCCCAGCTTCATGGCTTCTACTGCTGTTTTAATATCACCATAAGCGGTTATCATTATTACCAGCAGTTCTTTATCGAAATCCTTGATCTTCTTTAAAACGTCCAAACCATTCATTTCAGGCAACCTGATATCAAGTAAAACCAGATCAGGAAGATTATGCTTTAATTCTTTTATCCCATTGTTTCCTGTTTCTGCAGAAATCGTTTGGTAGCCTGCATCTGTGAGTATATTATGAAGAATTACCTGCATGTTTTTATTATCGTCAATGACCAATATTGTTTCCATAATTTTCCTTTTTAAATTGGAAGTAATATAATTACTTTTGTTCCTTTATTTAATTCACTTTCAATATTGATTAAGCCCTGATGGTCTTGAATGATCTGGTAACTTAAGCTCAGCCCCAGCCCCACACCATCTTTGTGTGTAGTAAAGAAGGGATCAAATATTTTGGAAAGATTTTTCCCATCAATGCCCACTCCAGTATCGGTAAAAGTTATCACTATTTTCTTCTTTTTCTTATCCAGATCAGCTGAAATTATCAGTTCACCTCCATACGGCATGGCATTAAGGGCATTCAAAGCAAAATTAAGAAAAGCTTGTTCCAGCCATTTTTTATCTATCTGAATTGGCGGCAGTTTCTCCTGAAATTTTGTTACAATATTAATTTTATTTTCCTGACAACGTGCTTTAATGCTGGATATAACCTTTGTAATAATATCGCAAATAGAACCTTTTTGGAATTTCACTTCACGCGGATTAGCAAAATCCAGTAGTCCTTTGATAATTACATTTGCTTTCCTGGAATCTTCTTCAATTATTTCCAGGAACTGTTTAATTTTTTTACCGGGTTCGTATTTGTTCAAGCAAATCTGAGCAGAAGAACTGATATTACCCAATGGATTCCTGATCTCATGCGCGATACCGGCAGCCAATTCGCCAATACCCGCCAATCTTTCGGAACGGATCAACTGGCTTTGCAATTCTTTTCTCTCTGAAATTTCTTTCTTAAGCTTTATATTTGTCTTAGTTAGATCTTTTGTACGTTCATCTACAGTTTTTTCCAGGATTAACCGGGCTTTACTTGTTAACCTGTAGCGATAATAAATTACTAAAACAAGCACAAGTACAATAAGCAAACCGAAAACCAATAACAAGACAGCAAGATTTTGTTTATCTGCCTTCAATTTGTAGATCTCGTTATCTTTTTGCAGAAGTTCAATTTCTTTTTCCTGTTCCTCTAAGAGTAGTTCCACCTCATAAGTTGTCTCCATACCAGCGATTATTTCCATTCTCTCTTTAGAAAAAATACTGTCCTTAATGCTTGAGTATAGTTTGTAATACTCTAGAGCTTTTATATAGTTTTTTTGTTCTGAATATACATTTGAAATTTTTTCATAAATCTCGATTATCAAATCTCTGATTTGAATTTCTTTAGCTATTTTCAAGCTTTGTTGGAAATAGTTCAGGGCTTGATCATAATCTTTTTGCTTTAAATAAACAGATCCAATATTATTTAAAGAAGCTGCTATACCTTTTTTCCGTCTGATCTTACTGTATTTTTCCAGAGCTTTAAAAAGATATTTCAATGACTGATCATAATTTCCTAAATTTTCATAAACTACCCCTATATTATTCGAAACATCTGCTATTCCATTTTTATCAGAAACATTTTCATATAATTTCAGAGATTGCAAATAATAATCCAGTGCAGTATCAAACTCACCTAAATCATCATAGATAATGCCGATATTATTCAGCTTTCCTGCGATACCTAATATGTTTCCCAATTCTTGTTCTATATTTAAGGATTTTTTATAATACTCCAGAGCCATATCAGTATTACCAATA
>DAOUUD010000053.1 GCA_030668345.1 Candidatus Cloacimonadota bacterium
TAGATAAAGATTCAAGTGAACGAATTGATTATTATAGTATAAAAAATATTATATCCCCCGAGTTTCTAATTCTTAGTAATGATTTAAAAATCAGATTAATAGGGATCAAAGAACTAATAAACAAAAGAGAAGAAGCGATTGAATTCCTAAAAAGGAAATTTAAAGGGCAAAAAATATTCCTGAAATATGATGAAGTAAAATATGATGAAGAAAACAATTTACTATGTTATGTTTATTTAAAAAATAAAACTTTTATTAATGCTCATCTAATTAAGAGAAAACTTGTGAATATTGATTTAAGTTACGATTTTAAATATCAGAATAAATTTACAAATTATTTTGAGGAGTAACAATGGCTAAAGAATGGATATTAAATAGTGCAATGAATCGTTTTCAGTTGAATTTTAAACGTAATGTTGGAGCTGTTTCAGAAGCAATAAGAAAATGTGAACCAAAAAGTATTGAAGAGTGGGAAAGATATTATTTCACTAATATTCGTTCTGAAGATCATATAAATCAGTTGGGGGAGAAATTATACATTAAAATTACAGAAGTTATTTCAGCAGAAGTTGAAGATATTACAGAAGAAGATTGCATACAATACATTAGAAATTTAGTGATAAGCAGAACATTTGATGGATATATGACAGAAATTAAAACGGTTTATGGTCAACTTCAAGTTGATATTCCAAATAAAATAGAACCGGCTCCTGATGAGTGGGATAGGTTATATAATGTTGATTTCTTTATAAAAATAAAAGAGAAGTATATCGGACTACAAATTAAACCAATAAGTGAAGTATCACAAATTCCTGAAATTTATAAAGAACGCAAATTACAAGCAGAAACACATCGTGAATTTACTGCAAAATTCGGAGGTAATGTTTTCTACATTTATTCAATAAAAAAAGGGAAAAAGAAAGAAATTCAAAATAAAGAAGTTATAGATGAAATAAGAAATGAAATTAAAAGATTAGAACAGTAATATAGAATTATATGGACATATAAATTTAATAAAAAAATTATATATAAAAATTAAAAAAAAGGAGAGAGAAAGTGATCAGTAATTTACAGGAAATTATTTCCACAAATGCCAAAGGAATGAAAAAATCTGCCATTCGTGAACTTCTTAAACTGGTTAAAGATCCCGAAATTATTTCATTTGCCGGTGGTCTTCCAGCCCCGGAGACTTTTCCCAGAAAAGAACTTATAGGTATTGTGAAAGAAGTGATCGAGCAGGATGGAGCTGCAGCTCTGCAGTACGGTGCTACCGAAGGTGACGATAAGTTACGAACACTTATCATGGAGAATTATAAGGAACTGGGTTTCGATATTACTATAGATAACATCCTGATCACTACAGCTTCCCAGCAGGGTCTCGATCTACTGGGGAAAGTATTTATCGACCGTGGTGATAAAGTACTGGTAGGTCTTCCTTCCTATCTGGGTGGGTTGCAGGCATTTAATTCTTATGGTGCAGATATGATCGGTATAAAATTTGACGAACATGGTATGCGCTCTGACAGGGTGGAAGAGGTTCTGGTCGATCTGAAAGCAAAAAACGATATGCCAAAATTCATCTACATCATCCCCGATTTTCAAAATCCGGCTGGTGTTACAATGCCCGAATTCAGACGTAAAGAAATCCTGGCTCTTGCTAAGAAATATGATGTGCTCATCGTGGAAGATAGTCCCTATAAACAAATCCGCTTCGAAGGAGAAGATCAAACGAGTATTTTTGCTTTGGATAATACCGGTCACGTGATCAACCTGGGAACTTTCTCCAAGATTTTCTTACCCGGTTTCAGGATCGGCTGGGTGATCGCTCATAAAGATATTACCAATAAATTTATTATGGCAAAACAGGGAACAGATCTCTGTACATCCCCGTTTGTTCAGAAAATTTCTGTAAAATACATTGAAAAGGGGTACTTTAATAAAAATCTGAAGCATACAATTCAAAATTACAAAGAGAAGAAAAATATTATGATCGCAGCTTTCGAAAAATATATGCCGAAAGGTGTGACCTGGACAAATCCCGAAGGTGGATTGTTCCTGTTTGTAACCCTGCCCGAGTATATGGATGCCCAGGACTTATTCCTGAAAGCAATTAAAAAGAAAGTTGCTTTTGTAGTAGGAAGCGTATTCCATTGTGATGGCAGCGGCAAGAATACAATGCGGATGAATTTTTCTTATGCATCGAAAGAACAGAACCAGGAAGGCGTGAAACGACTGGCTCAGGTTATAAGAGAATCAATGAGATAGATGGGTTGACCATAAATCATTCAATGTAGGGTGGATAAAAACTCATCTTGCTTTTTGCATGGGAAGGAAATGTGGGCGAAGTTAATATAGCAATAGTCGGTGCAACCGGTGCTGTTGGCAGAGAAATGGTGAAAGTGCTGGAAGAAAGAAATTTTCCAGTTGCAAACCTGGTACTGTTGGCTTCCCAAAAATCATCAGGTGAATTCCTTAAATTCAATGGGAAAAAGATAGAAGTAAGTGAATTAACAAAAAACAGTTTCAAGAATATCGATTTTGCTTTATTCAGTGCCGGAAGCTCCATCAGCAAGAAGTATGCTACACATGTTGTTACAGCAGGAGCAGTGGTCATTGATAACAGCAGTGCTTTCCGCATGGATAACCAGGTTCCTCTGGTTGTACCGGAAGTGAATCCGCTGGATGCTTTCAAACACAATGGTATTATTGCCAATCCAAATTGCTCCACCATCCAACTTGTAGTTGCACTTAAACCTGTTTACGATAAAGCAGGAATTAAGAGGATAATCGTCAGTACCTATCAATCTGTTTCCGGAACCGGGAAAAAAGCTATCGATGAACTAATGGAACAAACTAAAGCTATCTTGAATAAAAAAAAGATAAAACGTGAAGTATATCCACATCAAATTGCTTTTAACATCCTGCCGCAAATTGATGAATTTGAAAATAATGCTTTCACCCGTGAAGAGATGAAAATGATCCACGAAACTAAAAAGATCATGCACGATGATGATATAAAGATAACTGCTACAGCTGCACGTGTTCCTGTTCTGTACGGTCATTCCGAATCGGTTTATTTAGAAACGGAAAAAATCATGGATATAAAATCTCTAAAGCAGATCTATCTGAAAATGCCTAGTATTAAACTCGTGGATGATATTAACAATGCTAAATATCCATTAGCAATAATGAGTGAAATTTACGATGAAGTTATGATCGGTCGATTGCGCAAAGACCTGGCTGTGAAAAACGGCATCAATATGTGGATCGTGGCCAATAATCTGCGCAAAGGTGCTGCACTTAATGCTGTTCAGATCGCAGAATTATTGCTCGGATCAAAAGAGAAATGATGAAGATAGTCATTCAGAAATTCGGTGGTACTTCCCTGGAAACTGAAGAACTCAGAAAAAAGGCAGCTCAACATGTTCTACATAAAGTAAAAGAAGGATTTAAACCCGTTGTCGTTGTTTCAGCTATGGGTCGCAAAGGCAGTCCCTACGCCACCGATACATTGCTATCACTTGCTTTGAATACAAATAAAGATATTCATCCCCGTGAAAAAGACCTGCTCCTTTCCTGTGGTGAATTAATTTCTGCTACGATTATGGTTCAAACTCTTAACAATTTGGGTATGCAGGCAGCAACATTAACCGGAGCACAAGCCGGCATTATCACAAATGGCAATTTTGGCAATTGTCACGTGAAAAAAGTTATTCCTCATAAGATCCTTGAATTCCTGGAAGAAGATATTGTACCGGTTGTTGCCGGTTTCCAGGGTATTAGCGAAAATGGAGATATAACAACTCTGGGAAGAGGTGGCAGCGATACAACAGCAAGCGTTCTGGCTGCTGCTTTGAAGGCAGAACTGATCGAGATATACTCCGATGTAGAAGGAATTATGTCTGCTGATCCCAAAATAGTAGAGAAAGCACATTTATTGAAACATGCCAGTTACGATGAAGCAGTAGAGCTTGCCTACAAAGGTGCAGAGGTGATCCATCCCCGGGCTGTGGAAATCGCTTCAAACAATAGTATTCCGCTTGTGATAAGATCAACAGAAGAAGGTAACAAAGGAACGGTGATCCATCATATTAAAAGCGACCGTCCGGTAACCGGAGTAATCAACAGGAATAATATCTGTTATGTAAAAATCTATCCAGAGAAACACAATGATTATTCTACCGGTTTGAAAGTTTTCCAGATATTAGCTGAAGTAAATATTAGTGTCGATTTCATCGATATAAAGCCGGAACAAATAACTTTTATTGTCAATCCCGAAAGCATGCAAGAAACAGAAAACCTGCTCCGGGAAAATCGCTTCAATTTCGAACTGAAAGAAAACTATTCCAAAGTTTCTGTTGTAGGTTCGGGGATGACGGGACAGCCCGAAATTATGGCTAAGATCGTGGAAATACTTAACAGGAATCAGATCACGATCCATGGCTGTACGGATTCACACACCACTATTTCCTGCCTGGTGGATAAAGAACATGAAAATAGAGCGGTGAATGCATTGCACGCTGGCTTTGAATTAGGATAATTAAAATGAAAAAAATAATTTTCATTATAATGTTACTCATGCTTGTTAATTCTATTTTTCCCCAAAATATTTCTGAAGAACAGAATATAAAAAATAAACAATATCTGGTAAATCTCGAACTTAATGTTCTTGAAACGATTGAAATCATGGTTATGTTGAACGAAGCTTCAAAACAATTACCGGAAGACACTATAAATGGCATTAGTACATACCAGCAGTTTCTTTTTGATATGACAATGGAATGCGGTAATATTAGAAACGATATAAAATTATCAAAGAATATGTCTCCCAACGAAAGAGAGGAGCATATTACTATGATGTTTGCAACTATCAGACCGGAAGTTATTTATACACATAAGCAAATTGATAATTCACAGGATTTGAAGAATCGAGATATTATAAATGAACTTAATGAAAGGATAAAGAAATATATACTTTTCTTACAGAATGAAATAGTAAAAGCAGAAAAAAGAGCAATTGAAAACAGCAGTATCAGCCAATATTATATGAATCTTCATTCACAACATTTTATGCTCCAGTTATTGTCTGATTATATTGCGAACAGTGATAAACTGAGCCATAATAACCGGGAATATCTTTTAAAGATCGCTTTATCTATTGAAAATGCATTGGTTCCAGATAAAGCTAAACGATAATTGTTTAAAAAAAGATTCCCAAAAGAGTTGGGAATTATAATAAAAAAAAGGGAGATTATTATGTTGAGTTTTACGAAATCCCGATTTTCGGGGAAAAAGTTATTTTTTGTAATCAGTTTTTTGATTTTTGCACTACTGCTTTCAGCAAATGTGCTGGAGCAGTTCGAGGAGTTTAAAAGAGATATTTCACGGCAAACGGAACAGTGGCAGGGAACCCATCAATCAAACAGAAATTCACGTGATTATCAGATTGGAGATACAAATGTTTTCTGGTCGTGGAATCTGACCGTGATGCCTCCACTCTGGATACAGGTTCCTTCAACCTGTCGTGCAGTGGGAGATCATTGTTATATCTTTGTTGCAGATAACCAATGGAATGTGCATATGGATCAGGCAGACATAGATATCATATTACCCTATCTGGAAGATTATACAATGAATTCCACAGAATATGGCGTAATAGAAATGGATGAGTTACTTTTTGGTCCCATTCCCGATGAACTCGATAACGATCCTAAAATTATTGTTTTTTATTCTGAACTCGGTTCATTCATGGGAACGTCATTTGATGGCTATTTCAGTGCTTACAATCAAGTAACGGAACAACAAGCCCAGCAGATGAACCCGCCCGGACACAGTAACGAATGTGAAATGATCTATATGACATGTTTCCCATTAAATCCTACCGATCCTATCAGGATATCTGTTCTGGCACACGAGCTGGAGCATATGATTCACTGGCTTGGCGATATAAACGAAGACACATGGGTTGATGAAGGTTGTGCTGAATTGGCAATGGTGTATTTTGGTCTGCCAGATCCAATCGTACAGTTTCCAAGTAATCCAGACAATACGCTTACGTTCTGGGATCAGGAATTTGCAGATTATGTGAAAGTTATGCTTTTTTTTACTTACCTGGAAGAACATTTTGATACACCTGCAGATAGTTTGATCAAAGATATTGTATCTGAACCTGCAAACAGTATTGCCGGTATAACCAATCAATTGATCGAAAATGGATATACCATTCCTTTTGAAGCAATCTTCGTTAATTGGACAATCGCTAATTTCCTGGATGATCCTGATGTTGGCAGTGGACAATACAATTATGAAAGTCTAGACTTACCGAACTTCAGTGCTGTTTATACCCATTCTGCCTATCCTGCAGGAAATAATGGCAGCGTAAATGCCTGGGCTACAGATTACATACGGCTTTATCCGGCAGATGGCAATCTGGAACTTGATCTTACAACCAGTTTACCGATCAGTTTGGGTGCGATCCGCATCGGGAATGCAGGAATTACATCCACTGTTGATACTTATATTGTTTCTGGTACCTGGAATGGTGTGCTTCCCGAATTAACGGAAGATTACAGCCAGATGATACTGGTTTTTTCTAATAATGGTTATAGTGATGTTACCTATACATATTCCATTGCAGAAGTAATTTCGGATGTAGAGCAAGAGTTATTGAATGTACCCGTGTCATTGTCCAATCATCCCAATCCGTTCAATCCTTCTACAACGATCTCATTTAATCTCACCGCAGAGGATTCTGAAGACGCAGAGATTTCTATATATAATATGAAAGGGCAGAAGATAAAATCATTCCCAATTTCCCAATTCTCCAATTCTCCAGTTCACCAAATAACCTGGAACGGTACCGATGAATCCGACAAACCCGTCTCATCCGGAATATATTTCTACAAATTAAGATCAGGAGACATTGAAATTTCGAAGAAAATGTTGTTGATTAAATAATTATGAATTCACCTTTAGCTCCTCTCTTGAGATTAAGAGAGGGGTTGGGGTGAGTTTGATAGGTTAAAATGAAAATAATTTATTACTTATTCACTCTACTCATCGGAGCTGCCTGTGGATGGCTCTTTTATAAATTTATCGGCTGCCGCAGTGGTGGCTGACCGATCACTTCCAACGTTTGGTCAAGCGTTATACTGGGTGCTTTATTCGGTTATCTGCTCTTATCACCGATTGTAGATCACTATTTGAAAAAAAACGTTTCCAAGCAACGGATAGATATTGAACAAAATGATCAGAAAAATAACGGAGAAAGATAGAGTCCGTGTGATCGATATCGCTTCCAAAATATGGGAAGGTGACGATTACATAAGTTTTGTCTTTGATGAATGGGTAAACGATCCTGACGGCAATTTCGCTGGTTTGTGGGAAAATAATAAACTGGTCGGTTTTGGCAGATTAAAGTTCCTTACTCCTACCGATGTCTGGCTGGAAGGCTTGCGTAAAGACCCGGATAGTGATGCCAAAGGTGTGGGGAAAAAACTTTCTCAGTATTATTACAATTACTTACAGGGAAAGAAAATAACTTCTATAAGATTTTCTACTTATTTTGATAATATTGCTTCCATAAAGTTGAATGAGAAATCAGGTTTTAAAAAAGTGTTTACCCTGTCTTTAAAATCTCTGAAACTGACTGAAATGAAAAAAAATATCTCTGCAAAAATCACCTCTGAAATAGATTTTAACAGTGTGAAAAAGTTTGTAGAAAATTCGTCTTATCTTCAAAAGAGTAATCACTTTATCGGGAAAGGTTGGGTTACTCATAAATATTCTGAAAAGCTTCTGAGAACATTCTTTGATGATAGTAATATCGTTGTGTGGCTGGAAGAGGGATCAATAAAAGGTGCAGGAATCTGGTCGAAGGTAAATTATCCTGATGTTTTCTGGATAAGTTTCCTGGAAGCAGATAATTTCGAGATATTCACTGGCTTGAAAGACTATTTCAACCTACTGGGCAGAAATATGGGAAAAGATCACTTTGAAATTTTGATTCCTGATACTAAGTTGAAAGAATTTTGTAACAGAGCAGGATTTGAAAGTTGGGAACAGGAAAACGATTTCTTGCTTTATGAATTGCCGCAAGAACTGATTAAAAAAATAACTTCCGTGAGAGCTTAATTGATCCCCAGAAACTTGCAGCTTTATAAATTCTCTGCTTATGGATTTCTGAAAAATCTGCGTTTTTTCGATGCCTTTATTTTGCTGTTTTTCAGGCAGCAGGGAATAACTTTTCTGCAGATCGGAACGCTCATTTCGATACGAGAAATATCCATCACCATCCTGGAAATCCCCACTGGATTAATTGCCGATTGCTATGGTCGCAGAAACTCCATGATCTTTTCATTTTTATCGTACATTCTTTCATTTTCCATTTTCTTCTTTTTCCCTAAATTCGGTTTTTATGCAATTGCCATGGTTCTTTTTGGAATGGGGGAAGCATTTCGCAGTGGTACCCACAAAGCAATGATTCTGGAATATTTAAAGCAGAAAAATATCACACACCTGAAGGTGGAATATTATGGATTCACCCGCAGCTGGTCGCAAATGGGATCAGCCCTGGCTGCTTTGATAGCCGGAGCTATCGTAATTTATTCCGGTGAATACAAGTTTATATTTCTGGGTTCTATCATTCCATATTTCTTTGCACTTTTCCTGATGATATCCTATCCAAAAGAATTGGACGGATTTATTGAGAAGAAAAAACATCCCAATCTGATAAAAGAAGTGATCATCAATATTGGCAATACTACACGTGATTTTGCAGGTATTTTCAAAAACCCAAAACTGAGAAAAGCGCTTATAAATTCTACTCTTTTCGATGGATTATTCAAAACAGTGAAAGATTATATCCAGCCTATTCTGAAAGCTTTTGCCATATCTGCTCCGATGTTCCTTTTTTTAAAAGATAAAAGAGATACCATCATCATTGCTGTAGTATACTTTTTACTTTTCCTTTTGACATCTTTTGCCTCCAGGAATGCGCAAAGATTCAGGAATAAATTCGCGTCTTTAGCCGGTGCCATAAATTGGAGTTTCGTAGTTGGTCTTATCTTCATTTTGCTGGCGGGTATTTTCTACCTTCAAAACTTATTGTCAGTGACAATTATCTGTTTTATTCTGCTTTATATTTTTCAGAACATTCGCCGTCCGATGAATGTGGCTTTTATCAGCGAGATCATTCCATCCCGTGTAATGGCATCGGGATTATCTGTCGAATCACAGTTGAAAACTATTATTATAGCTGTTTTCTCGCCTTTAATGGGATTACTGGCAGACAAGTTCGGAATTGGGATTGCATTATTATTATTAACTTCCTTGACATTATTAGTTTTTCCACTGATTAGGGTAACCGAAAAAAATAGTTCTTTATAAAAAAGTTATCCTAAATCAAGGAGAATTATGCTCAAAGATCTTATTTTAAAAAACCGCAGTTATCGCAGGTTTTTCCAGGATGAAAAGATAGATACAAAAACGCTGAAAGAATTAATCGATCTTGCTCGATTTACAGCTACTGCTGCCAATCTACAATCACTTAGATTCATGCTTATCAATACTTCAAAAGATAGCAAAAAAGTTTTTTGCTGTCTAAAATGGGCA
>DAOUUD010000105.1 GCA_030668345.1 Candidatus Cloacimonadota bacterium
AGATTGTTTATAACAAAAAACACTCATAAAGCTAGGAGCGTTATTTCTGGTTCGATCCGGTATAAGCCGGAAGAACCTAAATGTTTCGGTTCAATCTACAAGAATGAACCTGCAAAATATATGATTATTTCAAAAGGATTTATCCTCCGTAGCTTTCTTGAACAACGAAGTTTTAACGAAATTGTTAGCGAAGGAGGATCATCTTCCTAACTTTCTGGTAATCACTTGCTTTCATTTTATAGAAATATATTCCACTTGAAACTGATTTACCATTATTATCAGTTCCGTTCCAGATCACTTGATGATTTCCTGCCGGAAGCATATCTTTTACCAACGTTTTCACCTTCTGACCTTTTAAATTATAAATTATCAATTCGGTGTTTTTCTCGGTGTTCTCGGTGGTGAATAGTATTGTTGTTTCAGGATTGAAAGGATTGGGGTAGTTACCGGAAAGTTGAGTGGCTACAGGAAGAGGAAGCTCATCTGAATGAACGGACAAGAATTCAACGATATCGGAAGGTTCGGATTCCATTCCTGTTTGATTAACTGTGGTAATATAGAAACTATGCAGAGCAGGATAATTCTGAACTGTATAAACGTAACATGTTCCAACAGTTTCATCTATTATCTCATAATTTCCACCATCGATAGCAAGATATATATTGAAATGGTCAAAGTCATTAATAGCAGGCATATCCCAGGAAATCGTAACAGTTCCATCTTCGTTATCTACCAGAGAAATATTTTCCGGTGCTGGAGGAGTTTGCGGTTCTGCACCAAAGACCATTATACCATAGTCTGTCGGATTGAATAGATTTGTATTATCCAGGGGCCACCAGCCGTCGAATCCATGCGGATCCGGTGCGTTATCATCCAATACGAAAATCGCCAGACTCGATTCATTCTCAGCACTGGGATTTATTTCCCATGTTTCAGTTCCAATAGGAACCATAAATTCATAAACCAGGTAACCTTCATTCACAGAGACTTCCAGTTGAGGATCGGTAAGATACATTGTAGTTCCTACTCCACCAGTTGCATATATTGGTCGATATTTGAGTTCATTTCCTGCAGCATAATAAGCAGCCCAGTAATTTCCTTCGGAATCATCTCCAACCGGTGGATATGTACCATCATTATTGTCATCGATGTAAAGTGCTACTTCATCATGGTCTTCCAGTACGGTATCGTTGTAATTTATGTATGCCACATAAAGTTCTGTCATAACTGCATTCATCTTGAAATAGCCAATCACACTGCCAATGGGTTGGATTGTATTATCATATGTTCCCCAGAAATCTGAAGTATCCAATATAAAAGCGTCATCCCATTCTCCGGCTGATATCTCTCCATCGATAACAGGAGTAGTTCCCACATAAACACTGATCTCATCAACCACAAATCCCGTGCTTATCCATCCTTCCACTTCATTGGAATAAGGACTCTGCAAACCGCCGGTCAGCTCTGTAGTAACCACATAATAGTAATTTACCAGGGGTAGTGCTGCATCGTCGATATAAGAAAGTTCTCCCGGACCTACAGAAGCTAACGGAGTTTCGGGATATGGTTCCTGCTCATACACTTTCCTGTAAATATTATAACCCAGGGGATCACCGGATGCAGGAGCATCCCAATTCAGTTCAACCGTGATTCCGGTTTCCTGACTGGCTGATAAGTTCTCTGGTGGAGAACCTATCGAATAAAGGGTTGTCTCTCCCAGATCATTTGTTTGCCCTTCTACTACAACAACATTCGGTGTATTACTTGGAACATAACCGATTTTTGAAAATTCCACATTATAAGTTCCTTCCGGAACATTATCCAGATTATAATTTCCATCATAATCTGTATAATCAAAATAACCATTCAATGCGGAGATTTCTACCTTCACACCGGAATTATCATCCGTTCCGTCCAAATTTACCGCGCCAGTAATAAATCCACCACCAAGATCACAATCTACAGAATATAAATTACCTCCACTTCCCATTATCCTCATGTGAACGGCTTTTCCACCGGTCGTACAGAATGAACCATCGGAAGCTATATCAACAGATACAAGTGAACCGGGTGTATTAATTTCGAAAACAGGAATATTACTTTGTCTTCTGAACAGAAAGAAATCGGGAGTACTATTGTCAAGCGGTCCCCAGCATGCAGCAGCAATAAGTGAGCCGTCATCATTCATATCAATATCGATAGCATAATCACCAACATCATCATAAACCCAAACCGGGTTAGGTGAGTATTGATTAAAAAGATAGATCTGCCCATTATACCCACCGGTAATAAATGTTAAAGTACCACAGGCTATGGTACTTCCGTCAGCAGAAATAGCCATTCCTCCAATCCATTCGGAGCTTCCTCCACCATCCACATGGTAACTCCATTCTTCTTCGTAAGTTTCCAGATCAGGATTGAATTTGTATAAAGTAACATAACCGGAATAATCACCATTTACTAAATAAGTAGCATCATAAGACATAGCTGGTGGATTCTGATTATATTCCGGTCCTTGAAAAATAACGCTTCCATCAGAAGAATCCAACACCCACATATTGCTGTTTCCCCCACCATATTGCGTTAGAATAAGGGTCGAGCCATCTCCGCTGATAACCAGATTTCCAACTCCCCCATCAAAAGGAGCACTCCAGTTAGGTGTCGGATTTCCAATATTGTAAGATTCAACCAAAGCTCTGTCTTGTCCGCTGTCATAAACTCCAAGAAATATAACTGTCCCGTCAGTATTGAAAGCAATTCCTCTAATTGACCCGCTTGCAGCGAATTCCCAAATTGGAGTAGATGAAGAAGGATTAAATACCTTCAGTGTACTTCCATCTGCAAGCGCAAGAATACTACCATCTTCCGTCATTATAACCGGATAGTCAAAATCTGCATTATTGACAGTATGTTCCCATACAGGAGTTGGGTTATCCTGATAAAGTGAAGCTCTTTCACTATTCAGATACCACCCTGCAAATGATTGCTCTGTGGTTGGTGAAACTGCTAATTTTCCTGAGATCGCTGCAGGATCGGAAGTCTGCCAGAGCAGTTCAAGCCGATCATCACGCGAAAGGACTGTGGTCGGTACAATTGATTTTTCTTGCAGTCCTATCTCCTGAAAAAGGACCTGAGAACCTTCACCGGGTCTTGTTTCAATTTTTTGCACATTAACCGCAAACATACTTGAAAGCAATAAAATAAAAATTAATAAAAATACATGTTCTTTCATCTATCCTCCTATTTATTAATCATTCCTAATCCTTTAATTAAATTTATAACAAATCTAATCACGTGAATTAAATCTGTTTCATAGAAAAACAAACCCGTTGTTATTTTTTAATAAAGCTATTCCTATGTTTATCAGGACTCTTCCTGTCATCTATATAAGCACCTTCTTGTTTGTACTTTTCCTGGATTTTGAGAGCTTCTTTTATATCGTTTGTTCTTCCCAGAATCTTATGTTTCGTTGATTTTATTGTATATCGTTCTTTATGTTTCATACGTTCTCCCTATAAGCTCTTTTTTTCCTTCTTTTCATGTTTAATTTTTCTCTTCTCTTTTAAGGATAGTTTTGATTTTTTTTTTGTTTCTTGTTTACGTGCATCTTTAGATTTTTTTGACATACTTCCTCCTTTGTTTCCTGTTATAAAACTGAATTTCTGTTAGAATTTTACCAAAAAAGTGTCAATAAAATAAATTTCAATTTTAATATTCTTTTATATTTTGTATTTTAAAAAGAACATTGTTCTTCATTAAGCTTGACAAATATTATTCAAACTTAAAATAAGTTTTTGTTGTTTTTATAAATAAATCTATAAGGAGTTCTTAATGAAAAGAATTTTAAGGATGTTGTTTGTTCTTGTTATTCTATCATCCATCTTACTTTCTGCTTGTGCCCCGGCACCACCACCCGTAACTAAAGATCAACTGGACACAGCTGAAAACGAAGCAATTGCAGAAGAGAAGAAAGCCGATGACCTTCAAAGTGAAATGAATGCTCTGGAAGCAGAACTTGCTGCTAAAGAAGCAGAGTATGAAAGTTTGATCAAATATCAAAAAGAACTAGAAACTGAGAAGTAGGAGGAAGACATGAAAAAATATATTATATTATCTCTTATAGTTCTATTAGTACTTCCTGCTATTATAAGTGCAAGGGTTACCTATCTTTCTGAAGAAGATTACAAAAAACTGAAGAAGAATGAACGTATGGCTTACTGGGAAAACCTGGAAACAGACCTGGCTGAACTTCAGCAAAGAAAGGCTGATGCCATTGCGAACCAGGAAACTTATTCCGGTAGAATTGAAGAATTAAACGGCAAACAGGCAACAGTAAACGAAAAATATCAGATAGTTTACGATGAAATCATGGTGTTTCTTGGTGTAGATAAAGCAGACCTTCCTGCCATCCTGGAAAAGATCAATTATTTTAACAATCAGATCGCAAACTGGAACAATCTATCTGATAAAGAACTTTGGAAAGCAAAAAAATCTGTTCGTGCTCTTGTTTCTGAATATAATGAATATCGTCAAACAAACTATGCAAAAGTGCCCGATTACAGAAAGCAGTTCTCAGATCTGGATAATAAGATCGTGAATTTAGAGAATAATCTGGAAGCTGCCAAACCCAAATACTACGAAGATACATATACAATTGTAAAGGGTGATTGGCTTTCTAAGATTGCTCGATACAGTTTTATTTACGGTGAAATGTCTAAATGGCCTATTATTTATCGTGCTAACCGCGATCAGATCAAAGATCCTAACCTTATCTATCCTGACCAGGTAATAAAAATACCCCGTGGTCTTCCCTATGAATGGAAAGTATACAAAGGGGAATGCCTGTGGAAGATCGCTAATTATCCCGAAGTATACAATAATGCAGCCAAATGGCCATTGATCTACAGAGCAAATAAAGACCAGATCAAACATCCCGACCTGATCTATCCGAACCAGGTATTTGAAATTCCAAGAGATTAAAATCAATAAAACCAGGAAAGCCTCTCTTCTATGGAGAGGCTTTCTTTTGCGATAAAGACAAACGAAATTGACACGTTCAAAATTAATTCTCATAATTACTACATCCATTCTGATAGCACTTCTGCATTTTTTCGTTAGCCCTTACAGGTTCACTCTATATAACTACGACTTGAAATTAGGCGAAATTGCAGAAAAGGATATCATTGCACCTTTCGATTTTTATGTGTATAAAAGCGATGAAAACCTGCAAGCAGAACAAGAAACAGCAGCTGCAAAAGTACAACCCATTTATAAAGTATCTGAAAACCTGAAATTCAATGCCCAGAAAAACCTGGATTTTGTTATGCAGCATTTTGCTCTTGCAAACAATAAAAACACCGAGAGTATTCGTAATAAACTTCTTCAGAACGGATATGATGTCTCCAGTGAAAATGTTAGCTATTTATTGGAAGATAATCGTCGGTTGAATATCTATAATTTTCTTACCGAAGAACTTACCAAGATATTCAATATTGGAATTTATCCCGATAATTATGCTTACCAGGAAATTAAAATAGCTAAGCTCAATAGAATCACAGATTTTGAATTGAAAAGGCTATATTCACTGGAAGAAGCAAAGAATAAGCTTATTTCAAAATTATCTTCTGAACGCGAAAAAAAAACTGTGAGAGAATTGGCAGATATTATACTGATCGAAAACATTGTAGTAGATAATGAAATGACCAGCCTGGAGCAACAGAAAGCCAAAGAAAATGTACCCCTTACAGTTGGTAAAATACAAAAGAATGAACAAATAATCGGTAAGAACCAGAAAGTAACTTCCATAGAACTTTTAAAACTGAATTCATTAGTTAGAACCCAGAAAGATCAACAATCCTCTAAGAGCAATTTTGAGCTTTTAATGTCGTCGCTGGGAACTTTTTTGCTTTCCATGTTAATCCTTTCTTTTTTCTGTTATGTATTACATTTATTTTTCCCGGAAAATTTTTCTACCCTGTCCAGACTTATAGTCGTTATGGGAAGTCTCCTGTTTTCAATTATTTTAACCATAATTGTTAATCATGTATTCAAGATTCCTTCCTTAATAATTCCCTTCAGTTTTTCTGTGCTGCTTATAGCACTTATTTTCAACCCCCATATTGGAATTTTGTATAATTTTATTAATTTAATTTTTGTTTCTTTATTTTTAAATTGGAGCTTCATCAATCCTGCTATATTGAGTATTGCATCTTTTGGGGGTATCATTGCCCTTAAGAGAATGAAAAAAAGGCAGGAATACTATCCC
>DAOUUD010000183.1 GCA_030668345.1 Candidatus Cloacimonadota bacterium
GAGAAGGAAAATTCTTTTGTTATGAAATTAAATGGAAAAATAAGAAAATTAAAATGTACAAAGAATGGAAAGAAAACTATCCAAATACAGTTTTTAATGTAATTCATCAGGAGAATTATTTGGATTTTATATTGTAAGTTAAAACACAATCATGAACTTGTGCGGCTTTTTAGTCGTCTCAGTTGACTTAATCGCTTTTGGCGGTTTGAGGATTGATTGTGTTACAGATATCTACGGAGGATAAACGTGCATAAAGTTTTAATCATAGACGATGATTTTGCTGTACAAACCTCTTTAAGTTTACTTCTGAATCAGAATAACTATGAAACTGCTATGGCTTCCAATCCGGAAGAAGCTCTGGAAGTGATTAAAGAAGAAAAACTCGGTCTGATCATCCTGGATATGAACTTTACTATGGAAACTACCGGTGAGGAAGGTTTGCAACTGCTGAAGAAAATAAAGCAGTTGCTTCCGTCAGTTCCGGTAATACTGATAACAGCATGGGGCTCGATCTCATTGGCTGTGGAAGGTATGAAAGCAGGGGCAGTGGATTTCATTACCAAACCCTGGAATAACTTGCATTTCATGCAATCGGTACGCACGGCGCTCAGTCTTTCTGCTCGCGAAGAAAAGAGCAGGTTAACCCGCAAAGCCCTGGATGAACAGTTTGATTTTGAAAGTATAATAGGACGCGATCCTCGTTTTAACCGGGCTCTGCAAACAGTAGCCAGAGTTTGCAAAACAGATGCATCGGTATTAATAACCGGCGAAAGCGGGACAGGTAAAGAATTAATCGCAGAAGCAATCCATAAAAACAGTGATAGACAACAACAGCCGTTTGTAAAAGTAAATCTGGGCGGTATTCCTGCCACACTTTTCGAAAGTGAGATGTTCGGTCACAAAAAGGGTGCTTTTACCGATGCCCGTTACGACCGGACAGGTCGTTTTGAGATGGCACACCAGGGAACTATCTTCCTGGATGAAATTGGAGAACTCGATCCGGGCAGCCAGGTGAAGCTGCTCAGAGTTTTGCAGGATAGAACCTTTGAACAGGTGGGAGCCAGCCAGAGCAGAACCGTGAATGTACGCGTAATCTGTGCCACAAATCGCAACCTGGAAGAGATGGTGGAAAAGAAAGAATTCAGAGAAGATCTATTCTACCGCATTAACCTGATAACGATCAAACTTCCTGCCCTGCGAGACAGGGTCGATGATATTCCTATCCTGGTAGATCATTTTATTGGGAAATTACAAAAAACCTATAAAAGACCGCATTTACACTTCAGCTCCAGAGCAAAGGAATGGTTGAAAACCCTCTCCTGGCCAGGTAACATCAGGGAGTTGAAAAACCTGGTGGAACGGGTAGTATTGGTCTCAAATAAAGATGAACTGGATATGGAAGATTTTATGATCGATTTCAAGACAGGTCCCCGCAAACATGACAAAAGCAACCTGCCGGAAGTAGGCAGTATGACTATTGATGAAATTGAAAAAGCCATGATAATGAAAGCGCTGAAACATCACGAGAATAATCTTACGAAAGTTGCCCGAGCCCTGGGAATGAGCCGCGGCGCTCTCTACCGCAGGCTGGAAAAATTTGGCATCGAAGTATGAAATTGAAAATCAAATATATCCTCTTTGTCTCGTTTCTTCACATAATTCTCATTTTATTATCTCTGCGCATGTTCAAGGAAAACATCTATTATTTTTTAGCTGCAGAAGTCTTCATCCTTTGCACAATTATCATAGCGATAATTTTATACAAGCAGTTCATTCAACCTGTGCAAACCCTGTCCTCCGGCCTGGAATCCCTGAAAGACAAAGATTTTACCATGAAACTGATAACAACAGGTCACTACGAAATGGATCAACTTATTGGAGTCTATAATAAGATGATCGGTCAACTGCGTGAAGAAAGACTGAAACAGAAAGAACAACATTTCTTCCTGGAAAAGCTTGTGCAGGCTTCCCCTGCCGGTATCATTATCCTGGATTTCGATGGTTTTATTACTAATATAAACCCGGCAGCAGAATCCTTTCTGGGATTGAGTTCGGATAAAATTATTGGAAAAACATGTAAAAAAATTAACAGCAGATTAGCAAAAGCACTGAATAAACTCCCACCCGGAACTTCGGAGATAATTCCCATGAGCGGGATGAAAACTTATCGTTGCCAGAAAGCAAGTTTTGTAGATCGCGGCTTTAATCATCATTTTATCCTGATCGAGGAACTGACCGATGAACTTTTAAAAACCGAACGCAAAGCTTACGAAAAAGTTATTCGTATGATGTCACACGAGATCAATAATTCCGTGGGTGCTGTAAATTCCATCCTCAGCAGCAGCTTGAATTATAAAGATAAACTTGCACAAAAAGATCAGGATCAATTTGAAAATGCCATAAATGTGGCCATGGAGCGAAATATTCACCTGAATAAATTCATGGGAAACTTTGCTGATATTGTGCGCATTCCACAGCCTACCAAAAAGAAGACTGACCTGCATCAACTGCTGAAAAAAGTTCACACCCTCATGCAGAATGAACTGGAGAAACGCCGGATCGAATGGGAATGGCAATTGCAAAAGGAAACATTCCTGCTGGAAATGGACGAACAGCAGATGGAACAGGTGCTGGTGAATATTTTCAAGAATGCTGTGGAAGCGATAGAAAAAAATGGTAGAATTACGGTTGCTACTTCAGCTAAACAGCTTATTATCCGCGATAATGGTAAAGGAATCCCGGAAGATATTCAGCAGAAATTATTTACTCCCTTTTTCAGCACCAAAAAGAATGGACAGGGAATAGGGCTGACTTTAACCAGAGAAATATTATTGAATCACGGCTTTAAATTTTCATTGGAAACAAATAAAAAAAGTGAGACCGAGTTTGTGGTTGAATTTTAGAGAATTAATAAATTATTGAATTATTACTTTTTTGATTTTTTTTCAATTTAGAAATAATTTTATTAAAATTTATTCCTAAACCAAACAAATTTGGTTTTAATTCAATAATTTCATTTGCATCATTAATTATATCTGTTTTCCTATCAATTCTTTCTTTCAAAGATTTATTAGATTTTTTTAATTCTTTAAAGTCATCAATATTTTCTAATAAAATCTTTAAGTATTCCAGTTTTGGTATTATCTGTTTATTAACATAATATTTGATATCTGGTATCCAATCTGAACTAACATATTCAACTTCGCTTGATTTGTGCTCTTCAAAATCAATACGATAACAAACACTAGAAAATATATTCTCAAGAACTTCCTGAGTATGCGAAACCCAATATTCAAACCTTATTTTAAAGTTATCTCTTGTTTCTTTTGTTGCGAGTGCAACTAAAATATAACCTTTTTTAATTTGTGTCTCAATTTTTATTCTTGCTTCAGGTACAGATATTTTTAGTTCTCTATTTGACATTATTCACATTCCTTTTATGAGATAAAAACCAGTATAAAATAAATAGTATTCCGGGTGCAGCTAATAATTCAATAAATAAAACAAAGTCCGGTTTTCCATGAGTAACCAGCATTTGCAGATGAAAACCGATAATACTACCGAATGCAATTATACCGCCAAGTCCTTCCCACTTCCAGGCGAGTATAAGTCCTATTGTCAATCCTATGGGGAAAAATACAAATTGGAACACATCTTTAAAGGCAAATGTAGCAGTTCCGCCTGAGCTGAATATGGATGCGCCAAAAAATAATAAGAGAAAGGCTAAACTTAA
>DAOUUD010000115.1 GCA_030668345.1 Candidatus Cloacimonadota bacterium
AGCGATCTGTCATCAAAATTGGTTATTAATCCACCGTAAAACTGAGCGCCCAGTTTATTTTGCATCAAAGGCAAGTTCCCGGGATTAATTATCGTATCCAGCAGCCTGTTTCCCCCAGCTACTTGAGCAGATCCCATCGCTATCGAGCGCGGATCGAGACTTCCTGTATAATTTCCTGTTTCTCTTTCCAGAAGAGAGTAGGCAAGCAAACTTCCTGTTAAAGTTACCATTATCAGCACTGTAAAAATTTTCTTCATTTATCCTCCAATTAAAACTTCCAGTCCAATTGTAATCTTACTATATTTTCTTTTCTTTCCACTCGTTGGAAATAGTATTCCCCTTCTTCGGGAATATCGTTAAATTTTCTATATTCCAGTTCTCTTGTCAGGAACTGTTTATACTTATACTTTAAGGAAAGAAACAGGTTATTTGCTATTCTGCTGTGTATGTTAAACCAGTACTTGAACCCTCTATCGCTTTGGTCGAAGTCGAGTTCTACATCTTCAAAGTCCCAGAAAGAAGCGCCTTCTGCATACCAGAAAGAGAAAGCTCCAATGACTTTCAGATTCTGATTAAAATTGTGTGTGTAATCCACATAGATCATGTCACCATTGGTGAGGGTGCTGGCTTGTGCCATATCCGGTCCACTTGCCAGAGCAGGATCTGAAAGGATAGAAAGATATGGTGGTTGAAGAACACGGGTATAAACATAACCCAGTTGGATCCTATCAAAGTTAGAAAGATAACATAGTAACTTAATCTCAGATTCATCTGCCTGCGATTCATTTCTATCCTGATCATTATCATAACGTTTTACCTGATGTTTATGCCGCAGGCGGATGCGGAATTGGTGAATGGGTTTGAATTCTAATTTTGCTTCAAAGCGTACTCCCCTCCTGGCATCAGATTTCCTTTCCCAGAGGTCGAGATAAGCTCTCGTGATCGTGAGCATTGTATTGAATTGATAACGTGTTTCAAAGTAGATACCTTTCTCTGCAGAGGGTTGAACAGAATTTAAATACATGTCACTAAGAAGTGTATTATTCAATGCGTATGTAAGTTTTTCATAAACCGTATCATCGAATCTTTCACTTTCGGAGAAACTGCGGTGATAAGGATTATCAAACTCCAGGTCATAATCACGATATATGGAAAGCAAGTAGAGATTATCAAACTGTGAATAAGCACTGAGAATAAGTGCTTTGGGATCATCCCCGATCTTTCCCAGACTGCCATCTACTTCCAGTTCGGCATATTCACCCTGGAAAGATGTATTATTTATAACAGTACGCCAGTCGAAACCTACAACACGCCTGTAATTTCTATCTCCAATTTCGGGGGAAATAGTAGAGTACATGGAAGAAATTTCGGCATCTGTTATCTTCCACTTTTCAGAGGCATATTCATCATCGGGAACTAACAGAGCTCTCAATGTGTCGGGAACAACAAAATCACGATCATACGTGGCTTCATAGCCTGTAACACCCAGATGTGTACCGATCCATGGTGAATATTCAAAGTGACCCCCGATAATATTCTCCTGCAGGCAATCTCTACGAGGTGCTATCCTTATAATATTGTCATTACTGGAATAACTATTAAAAAAATCTTCTGCGGATTCCAGTTCATCATCTGTAAAACGGTTTGTCATGGAGATGTAGGAGAGAACATAATCATCATCGTCAAAGATACTATTTCCATTGCTATCATAGATCACAGCATCTTTTTGATCTTGGGATAGAAAGAAGACAGCATTGAGATTTTTTCGCTTCCAATCCACAGCAAAGCCGCGCAAAGCATATTCCTGTGTGCGGGATACATCACCAATTATGCCTGTGATCCTTTTATTGTATCCATAGCCTGTTTGCCGGGGACTGTAATAATCATTATTTTCCATTACCAGCCCTTCCCCGAATGTAGCCCGGTAATTTCCTGCATATAGTTTTATAAAGTTTTTGCCATGAAAATCCAGCTCTTTTTCGTAACCTACATAGAACTTGCTGTCTTTGAACAGATCGTCGGTGGAACTATTAACAATACCGCTACTACCTTTAGGTGAGTCATACAAAAATCCAGCTTTCCATTCGTTCTGATACCGTATTCTCAGTTTATTGGTAACAGCAGCTCTATCATTCTGCATATTGAAAAAGCCCCAATAATTCTGTTCCTTGATCTCCGGTGCGGAAGGGTCTGTAGAGGAACCGGTAGGATACCGGATCATTGTTTCCCTATACATATCCATCACATCATCAGGATAGGGATCATCATTGTATTTCATCTGATAATCTATAAATAGATCCTGGGTAAGTGGTTTATCTTCGTAGTAAACATAGTGCCTGATGTTACTGGCTCCATAATAAGAAATCCCGGGAGATTTCCGCAAGTCGCGATAACTTGATATTGAGTCACCAAAGCTGACCCTGTTCAAAATAGCTGCCACATCTATAGGCGAGGCATTGGGCAGATTCAATATATCGGAAAAATTGAGTTTATTGATATTGCGTGGGGTCATCAGATAATCTTCCCAGACGTCACTCATACCTTCCTGCAGGCCTTCATTACTACCCAATCTTTCAATAAGATAATAGATCTCTTCCCTGCGCTGGGCAGTTTCATCTTGATCGTCGTAATGCGATACCGTGACCAGCGGTTTGATCTTATTCAAAGTAACCTGGTCTATCGATTCGATTTCTCTCAGTTCATATATACTCTTGAAGAAACTCGTGTAATCACGATGATCAATAATATCTGCTGCCTGTTCAGATGAAATGGGCAATGTTTTGAGTTCCTTCAAAGTAGCCGTGTTAAGGTCGATCTTTGTTGCTAAAAGCACAATGGATACGTTTATAATAAGCCATATGAACAATAATTTTTTCATATTCTATTTCCCTTTGTTATCAATTGGACATATATACTTATATAAGTATATTTCCACGAGTAAATAAAAAAGCGGGCAATATATTGTAAAGTTTTTTCAATCTGAGAAGGATATATAAAAAGAATTTGACAAACGCCCTTGTATTCAGATTCTTTGCCAGAAGAATTTTGGAGGAAAAATGACAGATAACACTATTGTTGAAAAAAAAGGTAAGTTCTCGTTAATAGAGCTTTTAATGGTTATAATGTTAGTAGGAATAATCTTCACTTTAACTATTCCATTAAGAAACGATAGAGTGAACCAGAAAAAAATGAAAGAAGCTATTTATAATATCCAGGTTATTGCCCGTGCAGATGTAGATTTCAAAAATGATCCTGCCAATGGATATTATATTTTTGAACATTCGGTAATAAATCTTAATGAAGACGGAACCTACTCCGGAGAGGATCTCTTGAACATAAGCGACGATTTGCAGAAAACCGAAGATTTTTTCTATTTTGATTATTCAGTTACAGATAGTACGGTGGTGGCATCGAGTAATAAGAACTTCGGAAAAGAAGGGGCAAAGTTATATTATTATCTTCCATCCGGTCCCTGGGGTGTGGGTGAAGATAGAATATCAAAAAGCGTATTAGACCCCAACTGGTTGCCATAGTATGCTTTTTTAAATATTATGATAATAGAAAAGGACCTTCAGTCTGTTGAGAAACGGATTGAAGGTTTTTTATTATGTTTCTAACAAATAATCCATTTGGGTATCCGGGATTGTCTTTTATCCCTCTCTTTTTTTCTTATGCAGAGATACACTACCATTACAGGTTTCTTTATCCCAGGTATTTCAGGAAAGAACCGGAGATAATTGCCGACCTGCCTATTCGCTGCATTAGATCAATATCTCCAAAATTACCGGTTCTGATAATAGTTAAAGACAGTCACCTGTTCCCCATAGAGTTCTCATCGATTTCTGTTGATATATCTGCCAATGGCAATCTTTTTTCTCAGGAGTTCGATATTAATGAAAAGCTCTCGCAAAAATATTTTTCCAGAATCCTGGAAATGGATATCTCAACTATTATATCTGACGAACAATTGAGTATTAATGTAACAATTCGATATCAGATCAATGGTAACAAAAAAACAGTTATTAATGATAACTATCCCGGTTTAAAGAAGATCCCTTTCGAATGTTATCTAACCGAAAGCAAGCTGCCTGTTCCAGAAGGATGGTATGCCGGAGAGCCGCATTATCACAGCATATATACATCCGACCAGGTGGAATTTGGTGCCGATATCCCCGCTACTGTGAAAATGGCAAAAACTATCGGACTGTCCTGGCTTTTTATTACCGATCATTCTTATGATCTCGATGATTTGGAGAATTCCTGTACGATCAATGATCCCGATATTCCAAAATGGAAAAAAATGCTTGATGATGCGCACCATAACGATGAGAAGGATTTCAGGGCAATTCCGGGTGAAGAGGTATCTATAGGAAATTCCAAAGGCAGGAATGTTCATCTATTAGCCATCGATCATCCCGCTTTCATCGAAGGTTCCGGTGACAGCGCAGAAAAATGGTTCAGGAACAAACCGCAAAGATACCTGCAAGAAATTGAAAATTTACATAGTGAATCTAATTTGTTCATTGCCGCTCATCCGAATGATAATATTTCCTTTCTACAAAAACTTACTTTACGTCGAGGGAATTGGTCTTTAGATGATTATCAAAATAGTGGAATTAGCTTCCTGCAATTGATCAACACTTCCCATTTCCCAGATGTTTTAAAAGCTGTCAATCATTGGAGATCCTTACTTTTGCAAGGTAACCGGTTTTTCATACTGGCTGGAAACGATGCACATGGAAACTTTAACGTGATGCGTCAGATCAAAACACCATTCTGGAAATTATTTACTTCTCATGATCAGATTTTCGGTGAGTTTTTTACAGCCTTCAAATACAAAAATAATGACCCTATACAAGGAATTAAGAACGGAGAATTAATTGTAAGTAACGGTCCGTTTTTAAATCTCCAATTAAAGGCAAAAAGAAAATATTATCCGATAGGTTCAACTATTAAAGATAAGAGTGTTTCATTGGAATATGAAACACGCACTGCTCACGAATTTGGTGAGATTAGAAAGCTGAGTCTTTATATTGGCGACACAAATTCAAAGAAAGAAAATAAAATTTCAAACCCGCAAAACAGCTTGAAAATTGAATTGCCTGCCAGGGGTTATGTACGAATGAGTATGAGCACATCCCAAGGTGGATTTGTTTTAACAAACCCGGTGTGGGTGGAGTAGGTTCAATAGTTTACACTTTACGAAACTTGACATAAGTTTGAAAGATCTTGTGTTAAGTTGAGACTTAACATTTTTCAACTTAACACAAGTTTCAGTTTCATACGCTCGTAACGAAAGTCCTCTTTAGTAACGATAATATATTACTTTATCAATATCATTTTTTTGGTAATAGTTTTCTTCTCAGTAACAAGCTGGTAGAAATAAACTCCACTCGAAACTCGCTTCCCATTATCATCTCTGCCATTCCAGATCATTTCGCTGCGACCGGGGCTCATGTAGCAATCTAACAGGGTTTTTACCTTTTGTCCTTTGATGTTGTAGATATCCAGTTTTACTTTTCCCTCTTTCGGGAGGTTGAATACTATTTTCGTCTCCGGATTGAATGGGTTGGGGTAATTATATAACTGGTATTGGGTGTTGGGTATTAGGTGTTGGGTAGATTCTACAAACGGTTCTGCTCCGAATTCGTAACAACCCATATCTATAATTGAAGTTCCGTTATTATCTCCATCCCAAATGCGGTGATTGTGCAGCAAGTCCCATGGTGGCAGGAAAAGCCCGGTTGTATCCGGTGTGCCTGCATCTATGCAGGGGGAAAGAGGGGAAAGCAGATAAGATAGCTCTGGTGTTCCGAAAAAAAGCGGGTCTTCATCGATGTTGCCTTCACCCCAATTAATTATATTGGCATTGTTTTGATTATAGATACCATCTTCTCCATTTTTGATGTTGCAGTTATCTACATTAAGCTCATATGTAAATCCGTAAGGTGTTTCATCTACTATATAAACTTCATAATCTGTGTTGTTATGCATTATCGTGTTTTTTAAAGTAA
>DAOUUD010000226.1 GCA_030668345.1 Candidatus Cloacimonadota bacterium
GGGATTCAGATGTATGAGATTGCTTCGTAAGAAAGTATTTGTAAGAAACCTCGCAAAGACATAATTAATCAGTCATAATCAGTGAAAAAAGACAAAGAGAAAAACTCTGTGTCCTCTGAACCTCCGTGGCAAAAGGTCAATATTCAAAGCAAGGGATGGCCATGTTATACACAAAGACTGCAAAAGCGTCCGCTCTAAAGAGATTAAGAACATATTTGCCCAGGATTACAACACCGGCGATCTGAGCTGTTACAACCGGGATATGGAGCTTTCGTGCTAATCTGGAGCAGATATACCCTACCACAAGTATAACAGCCAGTACCAGAAGTGGATTGGGATTATTGATCAATGCTGTTTCATGAGCGATCCAGGCTTGAAAATGTTGAATTATTTTATTCATACCTCTTTCCCCTTCAGCGTCCACCCCACCGCGTCTGTAATTCTAACGTTTACAAATGTACCAATAAGCGATTTATCACCTTTGAAGACCGTTATCTTGAAATCCCTGCTCTTTCCTGCCAGTTCCTCATTTGATCTTTTACTTAATTTTTCAACATAGATTTCCTTAACTTTTCCGATCTGATCTTTGTATTTTTTCAAGGTTATATCTTGTTGTAAATTAATTAGTTGCTGCAACCTATCTAAACGAGTTTCTTCAGGAATATGATCATTGAATTTTGCAGCTTTTGTTCCTTCCCGTGGTGAATACTTAAAAGTAAATGCATAATCGAATTCGATCTTTTTCATCAGGTCATAAGTGCGCTTGAATTGTGCTTGTGTCTCTCCCGGGAAACCGGCAATAACATCGCTAGTAATGGCAATATCCGGCACCGCTCTGCGTAGTTTCTGGACGATATTATTAAAATGGTCTGCTTTATATCCTCTATTCATGCTACGTAGTATCTCATCATCACCGGATTGCATTGCCAGATGTAGATGTTCGCAGATTTTTTCGGAATTTGCCATGACTTCTATCACTTCGTCGGAAAGGTCTTTTGGATGAGAAGTTACAAACCGGATGCGCTTTATCGTTTCAACTTTATTCACTCTGCGTAGTAGTTCTGCAAAATCGATGCCTTGATAATTGTAGGAATTCACATTCTGACCCAGCAGGGTAACGTCTTTGAAACCTTGTTTCCCGGTTTTGTGAACATCATTAATGATATCTTCGACATCACGACTGCGTTCTCTTCCCCGCACATAAGGGACGATGCAGTATGAACAGAAATTATTACAACCCCGCATAATGGTGATAAAGGCGTTTAATTTGCCTGTATGAATTGGAAAGATATCTTCATAGATTTCTTTGTTATTAATAATGGTATCCGATCTGAAGCCGGGATTTTCGAACAAGTACATTATGATCTCGGGTAATTTTTTATATTGATCCGTTCCCACCACAAAATCGATCTTTTCGTTCTGCTTTTGAAGCTTATTTCCCAGCCTTTGAGCCATACAGCCAATAACACCGATCTTTAATTGTGTGTTTGAATTCTTGCGGGATATCTCGTTGCTTATTCGCCCCAGAACTCTATCTTCGGCATGCTGACGAACAGAGCAGGTATTAAAAATAATGATCTCTGCATCATCGATATTATCAACGATGGTAAAGTCGTTTTTATTCAGGATAGAAGCCACCAGTTCGCTGTCTGCCACGTTCATCTGGCAGCCGTAGGTTTCGATAAATACTTTCATAATCTTATGGACCGCGGATGACACAGATATTGCGGATGATCACGGATTTTATCTTTTATGTTTTTAATTTAAATTACAAATTTTATCCGCGACTATCAGCTCGATCAGCGGCATCTGCGTTCTATTCCTCATCTGTGTTCTATTTCCTTCTTCTTTCACCCAGCAGCACAATATCTCTGAGAGCTTCTTCGTTTTTAGCAGCAAGCCATTTTTTCTCGAAGTTCGGGTCCTGTACTATCTGGGCAATAGCAGCCAGGGCTTGCAGGTGGAAATTCCGTTCGTCTTTGGTTCCATAAATAACGAATACGATCTGGATATTCGGTGCATCTTCAGAGAAATAAATACCCTCTTTGCATCTTGCCAGCAGGATATTGAATTTCTTAGCACCCTCGATAATGATATGAGGAATTGCCAGATTTTCCGTTAGAACAGTGGAGCTTTCCAATTCCCTTTCCATCATTTTATTGAAGAAATATTTACCTTTCTTATTGATAGATGTGCTCACTTTTTCCGAAATGATATTGAAAAGATCTTCTTTTGTAACGTGTTTCTTTATATCCAGCACAATAGAGTTTTCTATTAAACTATCAAAGCGGTCTTTCTGAATACTGTCCCGTTCGCGAATGATCTCTTTCAGTTCTGTTTCCAGAGAAGTAGTTGGCAGCTCCTTTGCTTTGATCCTTTGTACAAAGTGCAGCAGTGCAGATTCTTTATTGGAACGGATGCGACCGTAAAACCAGTACCAGAGGATACCTAATAAAGTAAAAACTCCAGTAATGATCAATGGCTCCTTTCCCATCTCAATTATCAGGAAGATATAAGCTACAATTGCAAATATCTGTCCCCAGGGATATAAAGGTGTTTTAAATTTCGGTCTGTAATTTTGAATGCCGCTTTCACGCATGATGATAACAGAGATGTTAACGAACATAAAAAGTAGGATCTTCATGGTAGAGGCTGTTTTAACCAGGGTTTCAAGAGGTAGGAAAATCACCGCGATCATAAAAAGGCTGGTGAAAATAATCGAATTATGAGGAGTATTATGTTTTTTTCCTACTTTGCCAAAAAAGGATGGAAGAAGCTGGTCTTTGCTCATTGCCATAGGATTGCGTGAAGCCGCCAGAATTCCTGCATTGGCAGTGGAAAAGAAAGCTAAGAGTGCTGCTAGAGAAAGAATAATAATTCCCGTGCTGCCCATTATTAC
>DAOUUD010000152.1 GCA_030668345.1 Candidatus Cloacimonadota bacterium
AGCACGGATCAACTTAATATCCGAGTTCGGTTTTGAGACAGACGAATCAAAATAACACTGGCGGCAATAACAGATCGGACATACAGTTCCGCAATTATGACATCCGATGCAGTGTGCAAAAGTATCCTGCAGATTTGTGAAACCATCTGTTATTTTCTTTATTTCTTTGAATGAGTTTTGCCTGTTTCTTGCTTTTTCTTTTTTTATTTTATTTATTTTTTCAGCCCATATTTTATCATCTTTTTTATTTTCAATTTTGTTTTCAGAAAGAAGTTTCTCACCTTTTTTGCTGTTTGAAAGAACTATTATTTCATTATCTTTAAAACCAAAATGCACATCACTGGCAGAAAGTGAAAATTTATCACAGATGTTGCAGACAGGTTTCAAATCTTCAGAATTCCAATTATTTTCTGCGAGAATTTTATCGAATTTCTTTTCATAATTTTCCGGATCAGCAATAAAATCCTGCATCGGAAGCGCACCAACACAATCATAGCTGAATAAAATCACATCTTCAGGCTCTACCTGTTTTAATTTTATAAGTTCGATTGTTGCTCGAATTTCGCAAGGTCTCATCAGGATTGCTATCTTGAATTTCCCCTTACCTTTTCGAGTGTATCTTTTCAGAGCATTGGCAGCATTGATCGGCATAATCGGAGCTATCGGATTCATATCATCCAAAAGATTTTTATCTTTTATCAAAATCCAGGCATAAGAATCTTTGGAAGGAACCTGTATCGGCATCATTACAGCGTCGATAAGTTTCGATTCCATCATATCTTTGAAAAACTGCAATATTTCTTTGCGAACTTTCTCAGATGTTAGTTTTGTTCCTTTACTAGAAACTTTCGTCATTAATTCTCCTTTGAGAAATTCTGTCTTTTTTCGACTCGTAAAGAACGACGAGTCGAGCAAAATATACAACCTCGAGTCGTCGTCACAAATTCCTTACGACTCGAAAAGAAAATCATCTAATTGCTTCCTTCACTTCCTGATAAAGTTGTGGATTAGTGAAATGCTTCGTTCGAATGGAGCCGGAAGGACAACTGCCCACGCAATTTCCACAACCTCTGCACACCGCTTCATTTACAACAGAGATTCCTCTCTCTTCATCAAAATATATCGCATCGTATCCGCAAACTTGTAAACAGGTCTGACAACCTGTGCAATAGGCTTCTAGTATTTCCGAAACCATAACTTCAGGAATGATCTTTTCCCCGGGAATCAATTGTGTGAAAATCTTACCAGTAGCTGCTTTTGCCTGTTGCATCGCATCAACTATGTTTGCCGGTCCTCGTGCAGAACCGATTATGAAAATCCCGTCTGTTGTGGATGATACCGGATTTATCTTCTGATGAACTTCCTGGAAATATCCTGTCTCGTGAAGATCTATATTCAGCAATTCTGCAAGTTCTCCTGAATCTTTTGAAGCTATTATTGCAGGGGCCAAAATCACAAGATCACTTTCAAGCTTACTTTTTTTATTATTGATGTCAGTGTATTCCACTTTTGTGCTATTCACTGATAGATTGGAATAACGAATAAATTCCACACCTTTTTCTTTTATCTTACTATAAAAATTCTGACTGTTTTTATATGGAAGATTCAAATATCTGATGAGATGAGTCACTTTGATATTCGATGATTGCTCTTTAAGGTAATTTGAAATTTTTATCATATAATCACAGCATATCTTACTGCAAAATCCAACGTCTTTCCTGCCAACACAATGAATCAGAGTAACAGATTTCGGTTCTTTTCCATTTTTGAGAGTTATTTTTTTATTTTCTGAAAACATTCTTTCAGCTTCCAGAGAATTGATAACATCATCTTTATCTTCAAATTTAAACTCAGGAAGTTTTTTTGAATCAAAAAATTCGTATCCGGTTGCAACTACAACCGCTCCTGCTAATAATTCCGTTGTTTCATCGGGGTTTTCGGTGTTCTTCAAAACAATTTCAAAATTCCCCATAAAACCAATGAGCTTATCCAGAACCGTTTTCGTGAAAACTTTTATATATTTATTTTTTTGAACATCAGAGATCTTATTTTCCGGTAGAAATATAGCTTTCCCTCCAAGATTTTCTTCTTTTTCTATCAAGAAAACTTTCCTTTGTTTACCGCCAAGATTCAATGCTGCTTCTATTCCGGCAATTCCACCACCGATAACCAGGACATCCGGATTGCTGTCCAATTCCTTTTCATAAAGCGAATCCTGATATAAAACCCGGTTCATTCCTGCGTGGATATATTGAATGGCTTTCCGGGTTGCTTCATCTTTATCGGGAATTATCCAGGCACAATGCTCGCGAATATTCACAATTCTATATAAATACGGATTCAACTGCGTTTTCTTGCATACATTAATGAAAGTGGTGTCGTGATCTCGCGGTGAACAGGCAGCACAAATAAGATGAGTTAATTTATTCTCATTAATCTCTTTTTCTAAAAAGTCTTTTCCTTCGTTGGAACAAAGAAGTTTGTGGTTTTTTACTACAAGCTCTTGATCTTTGAAATCCTCAAGTTTGGAAATTTCATCCATTATCTTTTCAATATCGACTTTTGAAGCGATGTTCGGACCACATTCACAAACATAAATTCCTATTTTTTCACTCATTTTTTTCCCTTAGTTTACTGATCGAGCAGCGATAAAATTCCTGCTACTGCAGCTTCCGATTGTATTACTGAACCTTGAATATCTTTGGGACCTTCAGCGCATCCTGCCACAAAAATTCCAGGTCTGGAAGTTTCCACAGAACCAAGCTTCGAAGGTTCGGTTTCTATAAATCCAAAAGAGTCGCGTTTTATTTCTAATGCTTTTGTTAGTTCTTCGATCGTATCGGAAGGTCGCAGAGCATTAGCCAGAATCACCATATCAACCAGGATCGATTCTTTCGTTTCTTTACCATTAAAATAAGAAACTTCCAATTTCCCATCTTTTTTTGTAATTTTCATCTTTTTTCTGTCGGACTGGAAAATGAATTCCGAATCGTGTGATTTTGTTTCATCAAAAAATTTTTGATACGATTTATCCGGCAGGCAAATATCAGAATAAATATTATAGATTTTTGCATCGTGTAAATTATGTTTAATAAAACGGGCGTGTTTGGAAGAAGACATACAGCAAACATTAGAGCAATATCCCACTTCATCTCTTCCGACGCAGTGAACGATAGCAACCGAGTCCGGAGTATTTTCCGAATCGCGAAGAAAAAGCTTTCCTTCTGTAGGACCATTTGATGCAAATAAACGTTCAAATTCAAATGCAGTATAAACTCCCGGATATTTTCCATACCCAAGATTTTCTAATGCCTGCCCATTGATCAGTTCAAAACCTGTGGCAACGATTATTCCGGTAACATCAAGTTTGAGTTCCTCATCTTTCTGGGAAAAGTCTATCGCACCGAACATACAGGCTTCCACGCATTTATTACAGCTTTTATCCTTTCCATTAAGGTGAAGACACTCAGAAGCATCGATCGCAGGAACGTTGGGAAGTGAGCCGGAACAGGGAACATAAATTGCCTTTTTGTCCATCAGGTTTTCTTCCCATTCATTCTTGAGAACAACCGGACAGACCGGGTAACACGCTCCGCAACCAAGACAGGCTTCCAGGCTCACATATCGTGCTTTCTTCCTTACAGTAATCTTGAAATCTCCTGGTTTACCAGCTATTTTTTCTACAGTACTTAATGTCAGGACTTCAATATTAGCATCCTGAAGTATCTCCTGCTGGATCGGTGCAACAAGGCAGGTTGAGCATTCCATATTGGGAAATGATTCTTCATTCTTGATTATCTTCCCGCCAATTATGGGAAGATTTTCAACGAGATATACTTTCTTCCCTGCTTTAGAAAGCATCAAACTTGCTTCCATTCCAGCAATACCGGAACCGATAATTAAAACATTTTCTGGATTATCCATCTGGTTTCCTTAAATGATTTCGTGTTTTTCAAAAAAAATATTTATTTCGATTAATGGATTTTATTTTCATATATTGAGTTATAGATGAGTGTCTGATTTTATTGGATTTGGACCAAGTTTCCTGATCTTTTCGGAAAACTCGTTCACGACTTCTATATATCTTTTTCCTTCTGAAGCAGAAATCCACGAAAGCTGAATCCTTTCAGGATTGATGTTCAAAATTTCAAATACTTTTTTTAATAAAGCAAACCTTCGTCTTGCGTAATAATTACCAACCTGGTAATGACAATCTCCGGGATGTCAGCCTGCAACCAGAATTCCGTCTGCTCCGCTGAAATATGTATTTAATAATAAATTATGGTCAATTCTGCTGGAACACATAACACGTACAACATTAAGGGAAGAATCAATTTCTTTGCGGGAAGCTCCTGCTTGATCTGCTGCTGCGTAAGTGCACCAATTACATAAAAAACCAACTATTTGAGGTTTAAAGTTTTCTTTTTCCATCTATCCTCATTACAATTAATATTAAAAAGAAAGGAGTGCATAAGATCATACACTCCTTCAATGTGTTAAAACTGGATTTGCGCGGAATGTGCTCCCGAACCGTCATCCATACAGAAAAGCAATGTTTTACCTGTTCTGCCACACCAGGCTTTAATATCCACCG
>DAOUUD010000168.1 GCA_030668345.1 Candidatus Cloacimonadota bacterium
CTTCCCTGCGGGATAAATTCGGTTGGACGCATAAGAAAGCAAATCTCATCACAGCGAGCTCGGCTTTTGTGATAGGGCTTTTATTCACAACCGGTGCCGGACTTTACTGGTTGGATGTTGTGGATAAATGGTTGGAAGTTTTTGGACTTTCCATGGTCGTGCTGGTCGAATGCATAGTTCTTGCCTGGTTCTTTAAACTGGATGATCTCAGAAAGTATGCAAATGATTATTCAGAAGTTAAAGTGGGAAAATGGTGGAATTACATTTTAAAATTCTTTGTACCCATCGCAGTATTTGCCCTCATCTTAACGGATGCAGTAAAGCTGATAACCAAAGGATACGAAGGTTATCCATCAAAAGCCTTGTTATTTGGTGGCTGGTTAGTTGTAATAATCGTTCCGATAGTAGCTATCATTGCCGCAACTGCTAAACGCCGTGGCGAAGAAAAAGCAGTAGAAACAATTCATCCTTCGGAACCATTTGTTTCCGATGTGGGATATAAACGTTTACATAAATATTTCGGAGCTATTTTGATCGGTGGTATAATTTTGATAACTGCAATCGTATTAAGTAATTTTGTTCAAGCGTTGGCAATATATGTTACACCTCTCATAGCACTTTATATCTTTCTTGCTTTAGTTGGCGGTGCTATCTATTTTACGCGAATTTCTTTGAAAGAAGGTCATCGCAGAGAGAGCTGGGCAGAACAGGCTTTAAAGAGCGATGAATAATATTAAAATTCTTATTGTATTAGTGTTACTGGTTAGTTGCAGCTTGTTTGCCTTAAATGAAAAGGAAATAATGCTGAAACAAGCAGGCAGGTACGATAACCAGAGGCAATACGAAAGAGCTATCACGATCTATGAAACCCTGCTGGAAGATCATCCGCAGGATGGAATTGTTATCGAGAAATTAATTACAGATCTTATTAGAATATCAAAGATAACGAAAGCAGAAAAACTATTTGAGGATAAAGGACAATATTTATCCGGATTGGTTTATGTAAGGCTGGGATCATCGCTTCACATTATTAAAGGCGAGTTGAAGGAAGCAAAAAAAATATGCCGTTCTTTCCTGGATAAATACCCCGGGAATATCAATAATTACAAAGTCATTGCCCAGATATTTACCCAGTATCGTCAATATGAATTTGCTAATGAATTCCTGCAGGATGCCCGGAAAATAGCTAAAGATGAGAATCTTTTCATTATGGAAATGGCTATGAACTATCAGAATCTGAAAGATGATGAGAAAGCTGTGATCGAGTATTTCAAATTGCTGGAACACCAGGAAAGTAATTTTCATTATATTCTCAGCAAGTTAAAAATGATTCTGCAGGAAAGCCCAGCTATTATCAAAAATATCGAGAAAGCAGCTAAGAAAATATCTCTGCCAGATGCATTGGAAATTTATGCGTTATGCCTGGTGGAGTTGGGTGAATATGATAAAGCCTTGCGTGAATATGAGCAACTTTCACCTGATAAACTCAAGAAATTTGCAGATCAGCAATTAAAACTGGGTAATCATGATATTGCTGTGATTGCTTACAATTCTTACCTGCAAAAGGCTTATGAACCCAATTTGGTGGCAGACGCAAAAATAATGATAGCAATGATCCTTATCTTCCAGGAAAAACTGGATGAAGCAAAAGAAATCCTGAATCAATTGTATAATGATAAAGAGATCGGAAAGGGGCAATATCGGTACAAAACCAGGGCGAACCGGCAATGCAGAGAATTACTGGCAGAAATATCTCTTATGCAGGATGCTCCGGAAAATGAAATTCTGAAATTCCTGGAGGAAGCAAAGGATTATGCATATAATCAGAAGGAAAAGCACGAGCTTGATTTCCAGATAATCCATTATCATATTATGATCGAAAACTACTCAGAAGCAAAAAAAATACTAAGTACGGTTTTGCATCGCGAGGAACCCGGCTCAGATATTTTCAAACTTGGATATTTCTATTCCTTCCAACTGGCTTTGATGGAGCAGGATCCTGCTGCTGACAGCTTGCTGGCAGAATTGATGATCAATCTACCGGAACATCCCGGTACAAATGATGCCCTTTTTCTGGCTGATCTTAAAACCGCTTTCGCTGATGACTGGATCGGATTTCTTGGTGCTTACCGACTTAAAATGCTGCATAAGGACAAAAAGGCTATAGATAAACTCGTTGAAATTCATACTAGTTCCGAAAATGAAAAAATATTGTTCCTGGCAGGTGAATGGGCAGTAAATATAAATGTAGCTATGGCAGAAACTATTTTTAATACTGAATTCCAGGACGAGATTTTACAGGAATATGTTGTATTGAAAAGGGCACAAATCGCTGAGAATAAACAGGTGAGACAAAATATAAGCCGTGAATTCCTGAAAGCTAATCCGCAGTCTATTTTTTCACCGGAATTCAGAAAATTATTGGAGAATTAATGAGAGCATATATTCGTTATTTAGTACTTTTTCTTTTCCTGATTGTGATCTTCAGATTCTTCGGATTCATCATGTCCTTCACAATTCGCTTCTGGTATATAATTTTACCTCTTATATTGATTTTTTACTATTACATTAGAAAACAAAAAGAGAGTTTAAAATTCAGGAAGACTACCGGATTGGATCCCGAAAAAGAAGTGAAACTGAAAAAAGAACCGAAAATTGAAGTAGAGGATGATGAAAAATAAACTTTCTCCTCATAACCTGGCGCATTTGAATAGTTTCCAATATCACCTGAAAGTGGAAAAAGGGTTGTCACCCAATAGTGTAGAAAGCTATGTGCGGGATGTACGTGATTTGCTTCTATTTCTGCAAAAAGATTCCGAATCGATCCGATCTGCCGATATTACCAATTATTTTGTTAATCTGCAGGAATTGGGAATTTCGAATTCCAGCGCTGCCCGTAAGCGCAGTTCCATCCGTTCCTATTTTAAATTCTTGAAAGAAGAGGAGATCGAGATATCTTTGAACATGGATGATATTCCCAGGATCAAGTATTCGCAAAAACTTCCAGATGTACTTTCGGTTCGAGAAATGCTTCGCCTTCTGGATGGAATTGAAACAGAAGGCGCCATTGGTATGCGGAACAAAGCAATGTTGGAGCTAATGTATGCTTGTGGACTTCGAATTTCGGAGACTATTAATCTTACAATTCATGATATTTTCTGGGATGAAAATTTAATTCGAGTTATGGGTAAAGGAGGGAAACAGAGAATGATCCCAATTGCCCGTCAATCTCTGGATTTCGTTACGGAATATAAAAAAAATACCCGAAATATTCTGAAAAAAGAGAAGGATACTGATATCTTCTTTCTGAACAGATTCGGGAACAAACTCAGCAGAATGGGAGTATGGAAGATCATCGATAATCTGGCAACTACAATAGGAATTCAGAAGCATGTTTCACCTCACACTTTCCGTCACTCGTTTGCTACTCATCTTCTGGAAGCTGGTGCAAACCTTCGTATTGTGCAGATGCTGCTTGGTCACGCAAGTATCAATACAACCCAGATCTATACGAACATCGATACTAAATTCATTGTAAAAGAACACAAACTATATCATCCTAGAGGTTGATGACTGAAAGTTTTTTATTAGTATATAAATAGAATTATTGACACGAGAGAAAAAGTTTAAAAAATGTCCGAAAAAAATAATGGAGGATAGAATGTATAAAAAGATTTTTATAATACTCGTATTATTAATTACTGCTTTTGCTGGTGTTCTCTGGGCAGAAAAATCACTGGAAAGAATAGCTAATGAATTAGCTAATCAGGGAGATTCCTTATTCACAGAAGGAAACTATTCTAAAGCAGGTAAAAACTATGAAAACGCTGTGGAAAAATTAAATGAAGCTTTAGAGAAAGATGGTATTCCGCTCGATAATAATAAAATTACTTTATGGTTGACAAATGCTTATAAATCCTATGCAAAGGGAAGTGATTTTGAAAATGCAGTTCGTGTGTTAGTTGAGAGAAAGAAACTTGACCCTTCAAATTATGACTTAGTAAAAACTCAGGCAATCATTTATAAAAAATATCTAAATAATGTACCCAAAGCTATTGGAGTTTTAAAAGCTTACGAAGATATCAAGCAAACATTTAACAACC
>DAOUUD010000100.1 GCA_030668345.1 Candidatus Cloacimonadota bacterium
AACGTCTCTTGGAAAAATCGCACAAGATAATTGGTTTCTTATACCACAATATTTTCCATTTGTAATATTGGATGAATTTGTTATCATGCCAAATCATATTCACGGAATTATTGTTATCGATAAACCCGTAGAGACGCAAAATATTGCGTCTTTACGAAAAAATCAATTTGGGCCACAATCACAAAATTTGGCTTCCATTATAAGAGGATATAAATCAGGTGTTACAAAATATGCTAAAATGCATAACATAGTATTTGCCTGGCAATCAAGATATTACGATCACATAATCAGAAATTACGAATCCTGGAAAATGATCCGCCAATATATAAGACAGAATCCTGACAATTGGTTAGATGATGAAGAATTCCAGATTTAAATTCACCTTTATCCGCAATAAGATGAGCATTTGAAACCATTTTGATGATTACAATTCACTTACATATCTTTATTATTCCTTGTCAAAATGCATCCCTTTTTCAGTGCTTGTTTCATTAAAATCTTTATCTGGAGATTGATTTGAAAAAAATTGTAATATTACTTTTTATCTGGAGCATGAGCATGATGAACCTAAATGCAGAAAGCGGCTACAAACTGCCATCTGAAAATATAACCAGTATATTTGATACCGAACCCTTTCCTGTTATCAAATTTGTTCCGTTCGGTGAAATTGGTATCGAATACACTTATCAGAGATACAAAACCCTGGAAGAGATCTCACTTCCCTCTGTGAAGTTAGCCGGCAAAGATATCGTAAAAAATCTAAACGCACCTGCTAAAAATTATCTTGTTACTTCTTTTAAGATCCGTAATTTTGAAACCGGAGATATTATTCCTGTTCAACTGCCGGAAAATGCAAAGATCCGAGCTTTCAAATTTTCGTTTAATCATAAAAAAATTGCTGCTTCCTGCGAAACTGAAAAGGGAATAGAACTATTTATTATCGATATTGATTCGGGAAAAGGAAAAAAAATAAAAGACATTTTCATAAACGATGTGCTCGAAGATGAAGGATTCTGGTGGCTAAACGATAATAAAACATTGCTTATCAAATCCATTTCTTCTGAAAGAGGACCTGAACCGCAAGAACCGTTAGTGCCGAATAGTCCCATTATCGAAGAGAGTATGGGTAAAAAAAGCACTGAACGAACTTATCAGAATCTGCTTAAGGACAAACATGATGAAATATTATTTGAGTATTACTTCACTTCTCAATTGCTCCTTCTAAATACTCAATCCGAAAAGATCGTTAAAATTGGAAATCCAGCAATTTACAGGGACGTTGATCTCTCTCCCGATAACCAATATCTTCTTGCAGCCACCATTGAACTTCCCTATTCATACCAGATTCCCTATTACCGCTTTCCGGTAAAATTTGAAATTCTGGATCGTCGTGATAAACTTGTGAAAAAAGTTTTCCAAAGACCTCTACAGGATGAAGTTCCAATCGGTGGAACTTACGTAGGACCACGTGATTTCGAATGGCAACCGCTAAAAGATGCTGCCCTGATCTGGGTGGAAGCATTGGATGAAGGTGATCCGAAAAACAAGGTGTCATATCGCGATAAAGTGATGAGAGTGCTTGCTCCTTTCAAAGATGAACCACAAGAAATATTTCGTTTGGAACATCGTTTTTCCAGTATCGAGTGGAGTGAGATCGAAGATGAAATAATTTTCTCCGAATACGATAGAGATAAGTTGTGGAAAAAGAACTACCTTTATAAGATCGGTACAGAAAAACCTACGCTTTTATTCGAGATGAGCATCAGGGAAAAGTATGAAAACCCGGGGAATTTAGTGAAAAAAGCCACTGAACGCGATGAGCAGGTTTTTGTTAGATCAGATGATTTTGTGTATTTTATAAACAACAAGGGTGCAACTCCTGAAGGTAACTTTCCGTACCTGGCAAAATTCGATCTTAAAACAAAAGAGAGTGTAATCCTATTTCGCTGTAAGAAAGATTTTCATGAGACTATCTCAGGATTTATTGGCGAAAAAATGGATAAGATCGCTGTTCGTAGTGAAAACAAAACGATTCCCTCAAATTATCATCTGATCGATCTGGAAACAGGAGAGTGGAAAAAAATATCCGATAATAAAAATCCTTATCCTGAAATTACCGATTTGAAAGTAGAACTTATTACATATACCAGAAAAGACGGCATTCCTCTTTCGGGAACGCTTTACCTGCCTGCATCTTATCAAAAAGGTGAAAAACTTCCGCTTATTATCGATGCCTATCCTGTGGAACATGCAGATAGTACTACAGCCAGCCAGATCGATATATCACCAAACAGGTTTGTTCGTTTTAGTGGAGCGACCACAAAATACCTGGCTTTGCATGGTTATGCTGTTCTATCCGGTGCAACCATTCCTATTGTGGGTGATCCGGAAACAGTGAATGAAACCTTTATCGAACAAACGGTAAGCAGTGTGAAAGCAGCTATTTATTATCTTAATGACAGAGAAATTATTAATCCTGAAAAAGTGGGAATTACAGGACACAGTTATGGTGCCTTCATGGCGTCAAACGTTCTTGCTCACAGTAACTTATGTGCAGCCGGTGTTGCTAAAACAGGTGCTTACAATAGAACCCTTACACCGTTCGGTTTTCAGAAAGAAAGACGTACTTTCTGGCAGGCTAAGGATTTCTACATTGAAGTATCTCCCTTTGCTCAAGCCGATAAGATCAATGAACCACTTCTTTTAATTCATGGTGAAGATGATCCAAATTCCGGGACTTATCCTATGCAGTCTCGCAGAATGTACCAGGCATTAAAAGGAAACGGAGCGATCACGCGGCTTGTCATTTTGCCAAATGAAGGTCACAGTTATTATGCCAGGGAATCTTTACTTCATGTTTTGCAGGAAACCATTGAATGGTTCAATAAATATGTAAAAAAACAATAAAATTTAAAAACTATCGTTTAATATTTACATTAATCAGCAATAACCAACGTTTTTTGATATGCCATCCAACAAAATTAGCACTCTTTGTTTTGGTCTGCTAAAAATAATTTGACAATCAGGTTGATAATATTAATTTGTCCTATGTTAGCAGTCGTGTAAAATCATTGCTAATGGAACGAGGATGAATAAATGAAGAAAAATGAAATTCGGCAGGAGAAGGTTTTAACCTATCTGGTGGATGAATACATCCAGACAAGTGAACCCGTTTCTTCTAAATTAATCTGCGAAAAATATGTTCGGTCAGCCAGTCCCGCCACTATCCGAATAGACCTTAACAAGCTGGAAAAAGATAATATGATATACCAGCCACATACCTCAGCCGGCAGAATTCCTACTATCAAAGGATACCGGACGTACATTAATAATATAGTAACCCAGTTTGCCACTTCAAAATACGATAAAACCGAATTATTGCGTGAAATATTAGTCAAATATTATAAAGATACTCCCCTGGCTTTACATTATATTATGCAGCTACTGGCACGAGAAACCGATCAGTTGAGTTTTGTGGCTGAACCGGAGATATCTTACGGACATCTGGAAAAACTCGATGTTTTCAAAATTTCTGAAAATAAACTTTTATTCGTGGTGAGCCTGGATTCAGGTCTGGATAAAACTGTTATTTTAAAATGTGATCAGACTTTAACGGAGCAGCAGCTCCGGGCATTAGTTCGATATATGAATGAAGAACTGGTTGGTTTGCAGATTTATGACATCCAGAACAAGATCCTGGATGAGATCTCCGAAAAAATAACCGAAGAAAATACTATCCTGAAATTATTTATCCAGGAGCTTCAGAACGCACTTTCAGAAATCAGTAATTATTTCATTCACTTCGATGGAAATATCTCTTTCCTGGAACAACCGGAATTTAATGAAAAAAGTTCCATCCTCACCTTTTTGGGATTCATTCAACGGCAAGATCACCTGATAAGCCTGATGCAAAAAAGCGAGAAAGAAAAGCAGTGGCAGGTTTTGATGGGTGAAGATCTCGGTCAACCGGAATTAACCAGCTATTCTCTAATATTCGCTAAATATGAGATTTTTGGTATTCCCGGATATTTAGGAGTTCTGGGACCTGTTCGAATGGATTATAAAAAAAATATACCAATCATCAGGGATATAGCTCAAACAATTACCAACACTACAAAAAAAGGAATGGTAGTACCAAAAAATGATCGATAATGAAAAGACCGTAAAGACGGAATCACCGACTGGTGAAGAAAAACCAAAAAAAAAGGTAAAGCTGACACTTAACGAAAAATATGAAAAGCTACAGGCTGAATATGACGAGATGAAAGATAGGTGGATGCGCAATGTGGCAGAATTTGATAACTTCCGTCGCAGGAACATTACCGAGAAATCTGATTGGATAAAAAACGCTAATGAACGATTGGTTTTGGAATTTTGTGATGTTCTTGATAACTTCGAGCGTGCCCTGCACCCGGAAATTGAAAAGAACAGGGAATCATTTGAAAAAGGTGTCGAACTGATATTCCAACAACTGGAAGGAGTCTTAAAAAAGGAAGGCGTAGAAAAGATAGAAGCATTGGGAAAAGATTTTGATCCGCAATTTCACGAAGCCCTTGCTCATATTCCTTCCTATGAAAAAGAAAATAAAATCGTGGCTGTGATTCAGAATGGTTACAGTATGAATAATAAAATTATCCGCCCGGCGCGGGTTGCCGTATCAAACGGTGAAAAACCAAAAGAAAAAAGTAAAAAATAAGATGTCCGGCTTTGTTACGAATGTTTTCGTAACAATGCCGTGACAATCCGCCTTCTCCGGCAAATGCAGGATACGGCGTGATAAAGGAGGAAACATGGGTAAAATAATAGGAATCGATCTGGGTACAACAAATTCCTGCGTAAGTGTAATGGAAGGTGGCAAACCTGTTGTTATTCAGAATGCGGAAGGAGGTCGTACAACTCCCTCTGTAGTTGCTTTCACAAAAGACAAACAAAGGCTGGTAGGACAGTTGGCAAAACGCCAGGCAGTAACCAATCCCCGCAATACGATCTCTTCTATCAAGAGATTTATGGGACGTCAGCTGAATGAAGTTGCTAATGAAATAAAAAGTATTACTTACCAGATAAAAGGTGGTAAATTCGGAGAAGCTACCGTTCATGTGGATATCGAGAACAAGGATTTTACACCGCAGGAAATTTCAGCTATGGTTTTAAACAAAATGAAAGAGACCGCCGAAGCTCATCTTGGCCAAAAGGTGACGGAAGCTGTTATCACTGTACCGGCATATTTCAACGATGCTCAGCGACAGGCAACAAAAGATGCAGGAAAAATTGCCGGTTTAGAAGTGAAACGTATCATAAACGAACCTACGGCAGCAGCCCTGGCTTATGGAATGGAAAATAAAAAAGAAGAAAAAATAGCTGTTTACGACCTGGGTGGCGGAACTTTTGATATTTCTATTTTGGAAGTAGCCGAAGGTGTAGTAGAAGTGCTCTCTACAAACGGTAATACACATCTTGGTGGAGATGATTTCGATAAAAAGCTCATGGATTGGATTCTTGAAGAATTTAAAAAACAAGACGGCATCGACCTTTCTGGCGACCCGATGGCTATGCAGAGAGTAAAAGAAGCTGCTGAAAAAGCAAAGATCGAACTTTCCGGAACTCAGACAACTAATATCAACCTGCCGTTCATCACAGCAGATGCCGGTGGTCCGAAACACCTTAGCCTTGACCTTACACTTTCTCAATTCAACAGGATGACAAGCGATCTGGTGGTACATTCTATAGATCCGTGTAAACTTGCACTTAAAGATGCCAAACTAAAGGTAGAAGATATAGATGAAATACTTCTGGTAGGTGGCAGCACCAGGATTCCTGCCGTTGTGGAAGCTGTGGAAAAATTCTTTGGGAAAAAACCCAACAAAGGTGTTAACCCCGATGAAGTAGTTGCGGTTGGTGCAGCAATCCAGGGCGGTATTCTATCCGGTGATGAAGATCTGAAAGATATTCTACTGCTCGATGTTACACCCCTTTCTCTGGGTATCGAAACTCTGGGTGGAGTTATGACCACTCTTATCGAAAGAAATACAACCATCCCAACCAAAAAAAGCCAGATATTCTCTACTGCAGCAGATAATCAACCGGCTGTTTCTATTGTTGTTCTACAAGGTGAACGTTCCATGGCTTCTGATAACAGAAGACTTGGTAACTTTGAACTTACAGGTATTCCTGCAGCACCGCGTGGTCTTCCACAGATCGAAGTAACCTTCGATATCGATGCCAATGGAATTTTGCATGTTCACGCTCAGGATAAGGGAACAGGTAAAGAGCAATCAATCAAAATTGAAAGATCCGGTGCACTCAATGAAGAAGAAATCGACAGAATGGTGAAAGATGCCGAAGCTCATGCCGATGAAGACCAGAAGCAGAAAGATTCCATTCAATCACGAACTGAGCTTGATACATTGATATTCTCCACAGAAAAAAGCCTGGGTGAACAGGGTGACAAACTGACACCGGAAGAGAAAAAAG
>DAOUUD010000240.1 GCA_030668345.1 Candidatus Cloacimonadota bacterium
AAAAGGTCATATTGGGAATCTCGCGCAACATATGGAAAGTGCGATCTGAATCCGTATCATGAAAGATAACCACCTGATAAGGATAGGAAAAGACATCGATCACGTACTGGGCCTGATCCAGATTACCCAGCAGGAATTCATGAGTAATGGCTGACCATAATAAAAGATCATTGGCATTAGGAATAACATAATTACCAAAACCGTTTGTCTGCATATCCCAGGGCGCATAAAGGTTATATCCTGCTGCTGCGATCCCTTCCGAGACATGGCTCATCCAGTTATCATAGGCACAGCCAGGTGCCGAGTCATATAAAAAGTTCTGCAGAGATTCAGTTTCTTCAATTACTGAGAAAAGAGCATTGGCACAAAGAAGAAAAATAAATAAAAGTTCTATTTTTTTCATGCTTATTTTTTTTGTTTTTTTCTAATTCCTGTCAAACCTTTTCGGTTAATACCAATAAAAAAAGAGACCCTGCTCTCTTTTGTGATTAAACTCAACTTCTTTATTAAGAAGAATGTCATTTTGTGCAAACCTGCAAACCAGCAGGGACTCAGTTCCATCATCAGCATAATATTTATTTTTATTTGACACAATCGAGTAATTAAAAAACTTAATTATCACCTTGTAAGAAATATGAAATGGAGTATACATGAAAAATTTTTCATTAGCACCGGACGGAACGGAATATGACCTTCCCAAAGAAGAGCAAAGCAGGATCGAGAAAGAAGAAGTTCTGAAGATCACAGCAGAGCAGAGAGCTCTGGGCAGGAAGATTATAACGGTTCAGGGAATGGGCTTCGTAGGCTGTGTGATGGCAATAGTGATAGCAGATGCAGAAGACGAGAATGGTAAGCCGCTGTATTATGTTCACGGACACCAGAGACCTTCCAATCGTTCTTTCTGGAAAGTGCCGGTCATAAATACAGGGTTCCCACCTGTAAATTCTTCTGATGCGGAGGTCCCGGAGCTGTTTGAACGCTGTGTTAACCAGAAGAAAAATTTCAGAGCCACCTGGCATGATGTTGCCTATGAAGTTGCCGATATCGTGGTTGTCGATATTCAATTGGATGCTACCAAGCCAGCTTTTGGTGAAGCCGAAAAAGGATATTGTGATATAACTCATTTCAGAGATGGTATGCGAACTCTGGGTCAGCATATAAAACCGGATTGCCTGGTTCTGGTGGAAACGACAGTACCGCCCGGCACCAGCGAAAGAATCGTAAAACCCATTATTGAAGAGGAATTTGTTAAGAGAGGGATCGATATTGAGAAGAATCCCGCTCTTGTAGCTCATTCCTATGAAAGGGTGATGCCCGGTGCCAAATATGTGAGTTCGATCCGTGATTTCTGGCGGGTATATTCCGGTGTGAATGAGAAAAGTAAAAAGCTTGCCCGGGAATTCTTAAGTAATGTTCTCGATGTTATAAATTATCCTTTAACAGAATTGGACAATACAAATGCTTCAGAAATGGCCAAAGTAATGGAAAATTCCTATAGAGCTACCAATATTGCCTTAACCCTCGAATGGGCCAGATTTGCGGAAAAGATCGGTGTGAACATTTTCAAGGTACGGGATGCGATCCGCAAAAGAAAGGGTACTCACGACAACCTGCTACGTCCCAGCCTGGGGGTTGGTGGTTATTGTTTAACCAAAGATCCGGTTCTAGCGAACTGGGCCATGAAAGATGTTTTTGAAATTGATGATACACTGGCCGTAGCTGTTAATTCAGTTAATATCAACGATACAATGCCAACCCATACGGTTGATCTGATAAAGGAAGAAATTCCGGAATTAAGGGATGTTAAGATTACTGTATTGGGCGTTTCCTATCTGGAAGATGTGGGAGATACCAGGCACTCGCCTTCTTACACACTGGTAAGATTATTAAAAGAAAACTGGGCTGAAGTTACCTGTCATGACACTTATGTAGAATTTTGGGCAGAAATGGAAACCGAAACAGTATACAATAAGCTTGATGAAGTTCTACCGGGAGCGGAAGTTGTGATCTTTGCGGTGGGACATGCGGAATATAAGAATATTAAGCCTGAAGAACTGATAAAAAAATGTGGCACCAAGCCTTTGATCATCGATTGTTCTAATTTTTTAAATGATGAAAAGATCAAACAATATCTTAATCTCGGATGTAAAGTTAAAGGTGTTGGGAAAGGGCATATTGAGAATTTGTAACGCTGATTCTGAAAATAGTGGCACGATACTCCATTGCGTGAAATCAAAAGTTTCTAAGTGTTTATCAGTGAATATCAGTGGTTAATTAAGGAGTAATATATGAAATTAACAGTTGTTGGAACCGGCTACGTTGGTCTTGTTAGCGGCACCTGTTTCGCAGAAATGGGAAATGATGTTATCTGCGTTGATAACGATAAAAAGAAGATCGACCTGCTGAACTCAGGAAAGATCCCCATCTGGGAACCGGGTCTTGAGGAAATAGTTACCCGCAATTCTGAAGAAGGTAGATTGATTTTCACCACTGACATCAAAGATGCTGTAGAAAAATCACAGATATGTATTATTGCTGTGGGAACTCCACCAGGTGAAGATGGTTCTGCTGACCTGCAATATGTACTGGCAGTTGCTAAGGATATCGCCACCTATATGAATGGCTACAAGATCATAATCGATAAATCAACCGTACCGGTAGGAACAGCGGATA
>DAOUUD010000120.1 GCA_030668345.1 Candidatus Cloacimonadota bacterium
ATATGCGACTTCAGCAATATAGATTTTATGTCAAGCATAACTTGAAATATAAATTGACAAATTAAGATATGAAGTAAATAAATTTCGTTGATTCGAAATGGGGTTATTTTTTATGAATAAAATATTTTTTATTCTTATCATATTTATATTCTTTTCTCCTATCTATGGAATTGTTACCGAAACAGCTTCCTTCACTGAGTTCCTGTACGGTCAAACCACGGCTTGCTCGTATGATAATTGGGTCTCACACGTTTCGGAAGGAATAGCCTCGGAAGATTACAATTTATACGCTCCCTGGGAGAGACAGACCAATGGCTTCGGAGATTTTTACCTGGCAACAGGTGATACTCTTGAACTCTGGGAACAGGTTATCACTGAATTCCTGGATGGTGAATATGAACTAGCCCAGAACCTTATCAACAACTACCAGTTCCCATATCAGGTAGTGGAATTCAATGATACTGATACAGGTAGAACATACTATATTTTACGTGAAATCCTGAATATGGAATACTATGATGACAACGGTACTATCGAGCCATACGATGATGAAGCCGGTTCTTTTGATTTTGGTTGGGGACTTTTTGTATATAATCCCCTGTATTCCGTGCCGATTATTGTAAACGTTGTTCACCCCAACGATGATTTCATTGTCTCTGTAGTAGCACATAAATGTTTTGTGGAATGGGACGCTATGTTCCTTACAATCTCCGGTGCTGGCAGGGAAGTGCAATGGACAGAAGTAGGAAATTATTCTAATTCCAAATCATTAAGTGACCCATCCCGTAGAGAAGCACACGCTTATAATACAGTATATCAAGCATTCTGCGATAAGATCAGACAGGATTTTGATCGCAGAGAATTTTCTCCCCAAATACATAGTTTCGATTGGAACAGGCATGATGGCTATGCTAATTGCCAGATATCTGCGGGCTACAATAAGGGATGCCCGAACTTACCCATGCGTGATCTTTCCGATCTTCATCTGGATTTCGTTAATGCAAGTACACATATTATCCATCCTGCAAATTCAACTGGAAATAACTCTGTAGTATATCTCAATGATTTTTATGCTGTAAATTACGATATCTATAATTTTCTCTTTTACCCTGAAACAGCACGTGCTTATCCGGTGAATAACCAACTCGATCTGGAAGGATATTCTCAAAACAAACAGATGTTATATACTTTCGACAGTTGGAATAGATATGATGTTTTTGAGCCATTCTTACATTTGGAAATGGATGAATTTCCAAACTGCTATCCGGAAACTGAGGATGAATATAAACTGTTTTACGGATTCGATCCCGATACGGGTTTTTTCGATATGGCACAACTTTTCGACCGCACCCTGGAATTTTATGCTCCGTGGATAAACGCAATGACAGAAATATTACCGGAAACGATAGAACTGGATGATCAACTCATTCCCAATACACCACAAAATCTCTTCATAACAGATCAAACATTTGATAGCATCGCTCTAAATTGGGAACCGATTTCCTGCTTTGATTTTTATACTTATGAGATCATTTATGCAGATGAACCCATCACCGGTATGAATTATTCTGTATACAATAGAGATGACAACTCACTTTTAGCCAGCCCCCGGGAAGTCTCTGCTGAAATCAATAACTTAGAGCTGAATACTCAATATTATTTTAAGGTTAGAGCTCTGGATTATAATGATAATTATTCTCCTTTATCGGAAGAGATTACTGCTTATACAGCACCTGCAATTATTGATGAATTTGCAGCTTACGGTAATGATGATTTTTCCTTTCTGGAGTGGACAGCACTACAACAGGATGGGAATCAGGGTTTCAACGTTTATCGCCGACTCAGTGGAGGTGAGTATATATTAATTGATAGCTGGCAGACAAACCCTGCATTATATGGATCTTCACAGCCTAATACCGAGTACCAGTATATTGATAATGACGTTGAGAATGAGCAATATTATTATTATCAATTATCATCCGTAAACAGTGTTGGTACGGAATTCTTTCATAGTGATATCGTTTATTGTTATCCGGCTGCTGTATTTGAATTGTATGTTTCTACCCAGAACATCACAATTGGGGATACTGTTGCTTTTTCCAGGAATCCATTTGCCACCGATGAATTTGATCGTTATTATGATATTGAAAAAAGTGACCCGCCTCCATCTGACTTTATTTATGCTGCTTTTTATGAGGAGGAATGGCAATCGAGAAACATGTATTTGGCAAAAGAAACTCATGGCGATTATGATCCAAATTACTTTTATAAAACCTGGGAATTGCATGTTACTACCGACCAGTTTAATGAAATCCTGGAGATTTCTCTTTCACCCGATTATTACCCTGAGTACGGTAAACTATACATTGAGGATAACCAGACAGGACAGTTTGTAAAGCTAACAGAAAACAACATGAATTTTACTGCCAATAGCTCTGCTCCGCTTTTTTTCACACTGTATTGGGGAGATCTCAAACCAGAAGTTGTTTTTTCCTATAACGTAAATCAGATTTATAAAAGCGGTGACGAGATGGATATCGATTGGACATTGAATTTTGTAAACCTTGTGGAATCTCTTAATATTTCTATCCAGAATGATGAAGATAGTATTCTTGTTGCTTCACAAGTTGATCCATTCACAAATAGTATTACTTGGACAGTTCTCGGGGAAACAACTTTTCATAACGGAAAAGTATATATCGATGTTTTCACTTTCGATAATGAAATTATTCGGGCAATATCAAATTACAGTTTGGGAATTGTACCGGAAACTAATACCATTTCCTGGGTTGAGGGTTGGCAAACGGTGGCTAATCCGTGGGTCCTGGAACTAAATTTGCCTGTGCAACATGTGTTCGGACCTGATGCTGAATTGTTTATTACTTTACCTCAAAACCAATATCAATCCGTTGACCAGTTTGAATTCGAACAGGGTTACTGGCTTTATACGCCTACGGCAGGAGAATATTCCAATAGTGGAGATATTCAGAAAACAACTTACGAAATTCCCATGTCTCAGGGATGGAACCTGCTTCCCAATCCACATCTCTGCAACTACCAGCCTAAAGATTTATTTTTTGGTTTTAACGGAAATATTTATAGTTTCAGCTATATGTACAGTCACCAATATATCTCATACGCTTTCTTCCAATATGAAGATTCAGGCTATCAAAATGCAGAAATAATCGATGCGACCAGTTCATTCTACGTTTATGCCAATGTTGATTCTTTTGAAACCCTGACCTGTAAATTTACACCCTACTATACAGCTTACTATAATCCCGGATATGATAAAGATTGGATTTTAAATTTCACTGCCAGCCAATTTGATTCGGATAAAATGACAATAGGAGTTTCAAGATTTGCTTCCAATGATTTTGATTTTAGAATGGACTTGCCGGAACCACCGCATAAACCTTTTGAAGAAGGTATCGAACTATATTTTCCAAAAGATCTGACCATCGATACTCTTTTTATTTATGATAGACTGCATCAGGAAGTAAAATTACCGCTGAGTGCGACTCTGCCCGAAACCAAAACATGGAATTTTGCACTTAAGATCAACCTGCAGGATGCAGTTATTTTGGAAATGGATCTGACCGAACTTCCCGATGGTTATCATGCCACCATCAGTATAGATGGAAATAGCTGGAACGAAATGGTAAGCGGAAATTATATTTATTCGTTTTCTCCCACACAGATCGGTATCCTGCAAGGACAAATAAGCATCACAAATGAATTGTGGACTTCTACTGAAGAAATTGTGACCTTCAGACCTGAATTGATCAATTATCCCAACCCGTTCAATCCAGCTACGAATATCCGCTTCAACATTGCTTCCAAATCGGAAGTGGAACTTTCTATCTATAATATAAGAGGTCAGAAAGTACGAACTCTCTGCAAACAAAAACTGGAAAGCGGGAATTACGAATACACCTGGAAAGGACGTGACAATTCCAATAAGGTAGTAGCTTCAGGTATTTATTTTATCCGGTTGAAAACTAATGACAGTAAAAGAACTCGAAAGATACTATTGTTGAAATAGGTGACTTAAAATTTCATAAATAAAAAAGGGTCCCACGTTATTAATTGGAAGAACCCTTTAACAGATCGTTGATCTCTATTTCATAAGGATCATCTTTCTAACGGATGAGTAAGAATCAGACTTCATCCTGTAGAAATATACACCGCTGGAAACGGGTTTGTTTCTGTCATCGGTACCATTCCACATAACCGTATGTTCACCAGCTGAGAGAATCTCATTCACAAGTGTTTTAATTTTCTGCCCTTTGATATTATAAATTATTAATTCGGTGTTTTTCTCGGTGTTCTCGGTGGTAAATCGTATTGTTGTTTCTGGATTAAAAGGATTGGGATAATTACTTCCAAGATTAGCCAATAATGGCATTCCAACATTTTCTGTATTTACGGTCGTGAAAAAATTCAAGTATTGCATCATCATATTGGTTTTTTTATTAATTCCTGTGCCATCTGCCAGAGCACCAAAAAAGGCGGAAGCAGCGATAGTTCTATATAAACCGGAATCATAAGATACAGCACGGATGTTCTCATCCTGTGATTCCATCAGGGCAATGCCATCACCCACATCCAGTTCATCGATTCCATAATCTGCATTTGAACCGTAAAGATAATTGAATGAGTAACCAGCCAACAGGTTACTGTCAATTCCGTTTACAGTTTCAATACCATTATAACCAGCAGCCATTTGAGAATTAACACTTAATCCCAGGTATGGATAAAGATCAGGATGGGAATCACTTCCCACGTTAGCACTTTCAATATATGCAGATTTCCCGGAATTCAGGAAATCTATGATCTTCTGTGCATCATCCGATCCGACCGGACCGGGAGGAGTCCAACCTCAACCTTCACACCAGGGACCAAGTATGGCAAAAAGAATATCATAACCAGAAAGATCATCTGGAAGTACTGTGTCAATTACAGGAGTTATCCCGTTTTCAATTAATGCGTTTACAATAGCATATTCCAGCCCAACATATGTCCACGGATCTTCGGGATTCATGATGGTGTTTCCATCATCTCTATCCCAGATAAATACATTCTGTGACGAAAGAATTACCGTTCCCAAAAACATCATTAAGAGCAAGTATACTACTCTTTTTCCCATATTAAACCTCATATTCAAATTTTTATTTGATAGATGCAATAATTGTGCCAGTTAAATAAAATAATAAAAGCACCTGGGAAGCGGGTACTTTTATCGTAAAACCTGTTTATTTAAGAAGGATCATCTTCTTTGTAGAAGTATAATTATCTGTTTTCATTCTATAGAAATATATACCACTGGAAACTGTTTTTCCGGATTCATCTTTACCTTTCCAAACTACTATATGTTCACCTGCGTTCATATCAGAATTTACCAGTTTCTTTATTTTCTGACCCTTAATATTATAAATTTCTATGGAAACATGAGAATCTCCCAACAGATTGTATGAAATGGTTGTAGCTGGATTAAATGGATTAGGATAATTACCTCCCAAATATGTTTTGTTTATAAGTAATAATTCATCATCGAGAGTTGTATAATTTGTTAAAGAGATATCATCGATGTACCAGCCTTCGCCTAATACCAGGCAACTACCAAATACAAAACGCAGTTGAACCATTCCTGTGTAACCCGAAAGATCAAGTTCTACCTCTTCCCAATCAAAATTACCAGCAAACAAACCCGTCCCAACAGGAAATGGACATGAAGGGAGACTACCAGC
>DAOUUD010000012.1 GCA_030668345.1 Candidatus Cloacimonadota bacterium
TATATTCCAGAGGTAAAGCTTATATTGAAACAAATAGATATACATTAGCCATTCTAGATTTTAATGAAATGATAAGTATTGATTCTTTGGCTGCTGGTGTTTATTTTCAAAGAGGAGTTTCATACGGTAAGATATCGGATCACGCATCTGCTATACATGATTATAATAAAGCTATTATCTTAGATCCAAATCACAAGGTTTTTTTTTCAGCCAGAGCTGCACAATATGGTTTTATCAAAGATTATGAAAAAGCACTTGATGACATTAATGTTTTTCTAAAAGGCAAACACATTTCGAATGAGAATCTTAATTTTTATATATTTAAAGCTATAGCATTAATTGAATTATCAAAATTCCAAAATGCTAAATATGTATTACATAATTGTCTGGAATATGATCCAAAAGAGCCTAGTAATCATCTACTTACGGCAATTAATTATTACAATTTAAATAACTATGTTCTAGCAAAAATATATTTTGATAAAGCAAATTCTTTAAGAGAAGCCAAACATGAATGGAAAATTTTACGAATAATTAATTTATATACTGATATTAGTAAATTAACCTTAAAGGAATTAGAGAATTTGTGAAAAACAGTTTGCTAATCTCCAATCAATGAGTATGTTTTACAATAAGATAAGTTCTATCATTGATAGATCGGGATTCATCGAACAATTTGATTCGATTGTGCAAAACAAGAAATCGGGAACTTTATTCCACAATTTAAACCGTTCTGCTAAATCTCTACTGCTGGCTCGAGCCTTTATGCAGACCGGTAAAAATATCATCTTCGTTACAGCTGATGATAAAGTTGCCGAAGACTACCTGGAAGATCTCGACCTCTTTGTAGGTCAGGATTCATCTTATTATCTGCCTGATTACGAAGTTCTGCCTTACGAACAGCGATCACCACATTATCTTCTTAGGGCTCAGAGAATAGAGACTCTTACCGCTGCTGTATCGGCTGAACCTGCTATTTTTAGCGTTTCTATTCGTTCCTTCCTGCGTAAAATAGCTGCTGCTGAAATCTTCGAGAAGAACATCATTTCTATAAAGAAGGGTGAAGAATTTAATCCGGATGTTCTGGTTTCCGACCTGGTGGGAATGGGTTATGAAAATCAATTCCAGGTTTCCAAAGTGGGTGAAATAGCCCGTCGTGGTGGGATTATCGATGTGTTCAGTCCCGGCTTAAGCAAGCCGGTTCGTATAGAGTTTTTTGGTGATGAAGTGGAATCCATCAAGATTTTTTCCGTAAGTTCACAGCGTTCCTCCGGTGAAGAACTGGATTCAATTACATTGATACCATCCCGTGAATTTTCGTTGCATGATATCGAAACCGAAGAGCAGCTCTGGGAAAGAATTCACAAAACCGGTTTCTATGAAGGCATCGAACTGGATGCCTCGCTTCTGCTATCGAAAGTAGAAACTTTCCCGGAATATTTCGATCATGAAAACTGCCTGATTTTCTGGGATGAATTCCAGTTTTTTCCATCTTATTTAAATGAAATTCTGGAAGAAACAACAGAGTTGTATCAGAAAATTCATTCTAAATATAAAAAGCGTATTATTCCCACCCCGGAAGATATCTTTGAAAATGATGAATTTGTAAGTCGTTTCTTTAAGAATTACACAAATTTTTTCCTTTCCGGTTCTTTCCAGGATTTTAAGGAGATCACAAACAAACTGGAAGCTCCGGTAACTTCCCAAACCAGCATGCAGGGCACATTAGAACTTCTGGAAAAGGATATTGCCACCAAGCTGCAAACCGGCTACAGGATTTTCCTGCAATCGGACAATAAAAGCCAGAGCAAAAGAATGGCCGACCTACTTCCACATTTCGAGGAAAAAGTAGATTTTACAATTGGTGTTCTTCAGAATGGTTTCAATCTGACGGATGCTAAATTAGCTATTTTTACAGATCATGAAATATTCAGTCGCTACAAACGCAAACGCCGTCAGGCACGCTTTTCCAAAGAAGAAGCTCTGGTAGATTATGAATCTTTGAAACCCGGAGATTATGTTGTTCATATCGATCACGGTATTGGCATCTATGCAGGTTTAAAAAAACTACCGGTGGATGGAAATATGATCGAGTGTCTAACTTTACGTTACCTGGATAACGATGTGGTTTACGTTCCCACTTTCCAGCTTTCGCTGGTTTCCAAATTCGTGTCGGAAGAAGGAATAGCTCCTGTTATTCACAAATTAGGCAGCAAAAAATGGGAAACCGCCAAGAAAAGAGCTAAGAAGCAGATCGAACTCGTAGCAGAAGATCTGATAAAACTTTATGCTGAGCGTACACTGCGTAAAGGCATTGCTTTTGAACCGGATAATTCCTGGCAATTAGAAATGGAAGATTCTTTCATTTATGAAGATACTCCCGACCAGGCACAGGCATCTAATGAAATAAAAGAAGATATGCAAATGGACAGCCCCATGGAGCGTCTGCTTTGCGGAGATGTGGGATTCGGTAAAACAGAAGTTGCCGTTCGTGCAGCCTTCAAAGCTGTTATGAACGGTTGGCAGGTTGCTATTCTGGTACCCACTACACTTTTAGCAGAACAGCATTTTTTCGTATTCAAAGAACGCCTGGCACAATACCCGGTTCGCATTGCCATGTTCAGCCGATTTCGTTCACCTTCAAATATCAGGAAAGATGTCGCAGCACTTTCTACCGGAGAAGTAGATATTGCTATTGGAACGCACAGATTGCTCTCAAAAGATATTAAATACAAAAAGTTGGGCTTGCTTATTATCGATGAAGAACACCGGTTCGGTGTGCGTCACAAAGATAAACTGCGCCAGATGAAATCTAATGTTGATACCCTTTATATGAGTGCCACTCCTATTCCTCGAACGATGTATATGGCGCTTTCCAAGTTGAAGGAACTTTCTCTCATTCGTACTTCTCCCGAAGCACGTCTTCCCATTCGTACGGTCATTATTCCTTACGATACAGATGTGATTAAAGATGCCATCAACCGCGAGGTAGACCGGGGTGGGCAGGTATTTTTTGTTCACAACCGGGTGCATACTATTGAAAGTGTTGTGGCAGAGTTAAGAAAACTACTTCCTCATGTTTCATTTGGAGTGGGTCACGGTCAGCTTCCCGAAAAGCAATTGGAAGCAGTAACACTGGATTTTGCTCATCACAAATTCGATGTTCTGGTTGCCACCACGATAATCGAATCCGGTATAGATATTCCAAATGCGAATACAATTATTGTGAACCGTGCCGATATGTTCGGTCTGGCTCAGCTTTACCAGATCAGGGGAAGGGTGGGACGCAGTAACCGCCGTGCGTATGCCTATCTTATTATTCCTTCCAAACTGCAAGAAGAAGCGCGTAAACGTCTGGAAACGCTCATCGAGTATGAAGCGCTGGGAAGCGGCTACCAGATAGCCATGCGTGATATGGAACTACGAGGAGCGGGAACTCTTCTGGGAACAAAACAGAGTGGAATCATTAATTCCATCGGGTTCAATTATTATAACAGATTGCTGGAGAAGACCATTGAAAATATCCAATCTGAAAAGCCGAAAGAATTGTGGATAGAAGAAGAACCGCAAAAATTAGAAAGGATAAGGATCGAAAGCGACCACTACTTTCCGGAAGGCTACATCCCCAGCGAAAAAGAACGTTTGGAAATTTACAGGAAGATGCTGGCTATAACAAAACCGGAACAATTTGACGATCTCAGGCAGGAGCTTCTCGATAGATTCGGAGAAATCCCAGAGCAGGCAAAGAATGCCATATTATACTACAAAATGCACCTAATGTCTAAATTGGCAGGACTGGAATCAGTTAAAATGAAAAAGGGGAATATTGCTCTTGAGTTCAGTGGTAATAAACTTCTTCCCAGAGAAAAACTTACCCGGTTGGTTAAGCATTTCAATTACCCTGTAAGATTCGATACAACGAAGAATTTAAAGATCTTTTTTGAAGTTACTGATACTGACAATATGAACAAATTGGAAATAGCTGAAAAAAGCATTGAGATACTGAATTTCATAATCACTAATTAAAATAATTTACTTTCTAAATACAGGGATTAATTAATTGACAGAAATGCTCAATTTAAGATTTTTTCCTGAATTTTGAAGGGAGGCAATGTGAATAAATCAAAAAAAATATATTTTATCCTATTTGTATTTCTGCTAATTGCGATAAATATTATTGCTCAAATCTCAAACTATAGACAGAATGAAGTTCTTTATAGTGTGTCGGTAGTGGGCGCAATTGATAATCCGGGTGTTTTCCTGGTACCTTCTTCCACGCGTGTTTCAGAAGTGATAAAGCTTTCCGAAAGTGAATTCTTTGAAAAGGAAATGGAACTTAAGAAAGCAGAAAAAACACCTGGTGAAGATATCGACTTTTTCAAGGAAAATTATAAAGAATATCTCATCGATCTTGAAAATGAAGATTTCCTGTTATCTGAAAAACGTTCTTTACGGAACATAACATTAAAACGCAGCAATGAAGAGATCAAAGTTGATCTGCAAAGATTTTATGTTCTGGGTGAGGAAGAGAACAACCCTTATGTGTTGGATGGAGATGTAATTTATGTTCCTTCCAGAAAAGGTGAAGTTTCCATTTATGGTGCTGTTAACCGCCATGGAAATTACGAGTTTACCGAAAACGACAGAGTGTTAGATATCATCGAACTGGCTCTGGGTCTTAAAACCGATGCCTTCCTGGAAAAAGCTGAAATAGTCAGATTTACAAATGAAAAAGCAACGGAAACACTTTCTTTCAACTTAGCAAATGTACTATCTAATCCTAAAAGTGAAGATAACATTATCCTGCAAAATGATGACAGGATCTATATTAAAGCAATTCCCAAATACCATGAAAAGCAATATGTGAATGTTGCAGGAGAAATTAAATATCCCGGAATTTATGCTATAGAAGATGGGCAAACAACATTACTACAGATCCTGGTACAGTGTGGAGAACCAACACAAAGAGCAGATCTTTTTAACTCTTTTGTACAACGTAAAGCTCCAAGTGAAGAATTCGATCCGGAATTTGAACGATTAAAAGAAGTTTCTCAAAATAATATGTCCGGTCTTGAATATGCTTATTTCAAAAATAGATCCCGGGAAATAAAAGGAAAATGTTCGGTTGATTTTTCCAACCTCTGGAACTCAAAAGAGAGTCAATACAACATAGTTCTCAGAGATGGTGATTTTATTTTTATTCCAAACAAACCTGCTACTGTAACGGTTTCAGGTCAGGTAGTGAATCCCGGATTAGTAGCATTTGAGCCAGGTAAAGATTATAAATATTATATCGAACAAGCAGGTGGATTCGACTGGAATGCCAGAAAAGGCAAAATCCGCCTGATCCGTGCTAATTCCGGTAAATGGATAAAACCAAAGAAAAATACCGTGATCGAAGAGGGTGATATGCTGTTTATTCCCGAAAAAGCTGAATTCGATTACTGGGAATTTGCTCTGGATTCTTTAAGGTTTCTTTCTCAGATCGCCACACTTATTGTAGTTGTACAAAACCTATCGGTTAAGTAGGAGACAAAATGAAAATATTAATTACTGGTGGAGCCGGGTTTATTGGATCCCATCTGGCAGAAAACCTTCTAAAAGAAGGTCACACGGTTTCTGTTATCGATAATCTTTCCACAGGAAAATACTCGAATATTATTCATCTGGTAAAAGAACAAAATTTCAGCTACACTATTGATTCCATTCTGAATCGTGACGTTTTACGCAATATGGTAAAAAATTGTGACCAGATATATCATATGGCTGCTGCAGTTGGAGTTAAATACATTATAGATAATCCTCTCCTTTCACTGCAAACCAATATTGGCGGAACGGAAAATGTCCTGGAGTTTGCCAATAAATATAAGAAGAAGGTTCTCCTTGCTTCAACTTCCGAGATCTACGGAAAAAGCAATACTGTTCCTTTTAAAGAAGAAGATGATCGGCTATTGGGATCTACTCATATCACGCGTTGGAGTTACAGCGCTTCCAAAGCAATAGATGAATTCCTGGCATTAGCATATTATAGAGAAAAAAAACTGCCTGTAGTTATTGTGCGCTGTTTCAATACAGTCGGTCCTCGTCAGACAGGGCAATATGGAATGGTCATTCCCAAATTTGTCCGTAATGCACTATTAAACCATCCTATCACGATCTTTGGTGACGGGAAACAATCCCGCTGTTTTGGCGATGTGGCAGATATCACAGATGGCATGATAAAATTGATGAACACCAAAAAAGCAGAAGGACAAATATTCAATATTGGAACCGACGAGGAAATCACCATTGAAGCTTTGGCTCAGAAGATCAAGAAAATGACCGGAAGCCGTTCCAAAATTGAATTTATTAAATACGAAGATGCTTATGAAGAAGGTTTTGAGGATATGCGTCATCGTAAACCGGATCTTGCAAAGATCAAAGAGTATATCGATTATAAGCCTAAATTCAATCTCGGCCAGATTCTGGAAAGAATTATTACTTACTTTGAAGAATAGGGGTTTAAATGAAAGTTCCCATGTTAGACCTTAATGCACAATATTCTCCTATTCTGGATGATATTCGAGCTGAAATTGAAAAGGTCTTCGCCACTCATGCCTACAAATTGGGTCCGCAGGTAAAAGAATTTGAAGAAGATATGAAAGAATTCTGCAAGGTTAAACATGCTATAGGCTGCGCATCCGGCACAGATGCCCTTTTACTTGCCCTGCTGGCTTTAAACATTTATGAAGGTGATGAGGTAATTACAACGCCTTTTACTTTTTTTGCTACAGCAGGTACTATTCACAGAGTTGGAGCTAAACCTGTTTTTGTAGATGTAAAACCAGATACTTTTAACATTGACCCACAAAAAATTGAACCAGCAATAACATCAAAAACAAAAGCAATAATACCTGTTCATCTTTTTGGGCAACCCGCAGAGATGGATAAGATAATGGATATTGCAAGGAAATATGATCTTAAAGTTATAGAAGATAATGCCCAGGGAATTGGTGCAGAGTTCGATGACAAATTTGCAGGAACGATCGGTGATATTGGAACTCTTTCCTTTTTCCCCAGTAAAAATCTGGGAGCAATGGGTGATGGCGGTATGTGTCTTACCAACAATGATGAATTGGCAGCTAAATTATTCCAACTGCGGGTTCATGGTGAAAATCCACAATATTATCACAAATGGGTTGGCTTGAACAGCAGGCTCGATACGATCCAGGCGGCTGTGCTCCTGGTAAAACTTCGTTCGCTGCAAAGTTGGTCGGATGCTCGCAGACAAAATGCTGAATATTATTACAAACACCTGAATGATATTCCACAGATCACACTTCCTGTTATTCACAAAAAAGTTGCTTCCATTTTCAATCAATTTACAATTCTGGCTGAACAACGGGATGGGTTGTTGAAGCATTTGCGTACTCATGATATTGGTTGTGCTGTTTATTATCCGCGAGCGTTACATCTGCAGGAATGCTTTGCTTATCTGAACTATAAAGAAGGTGATTTCCCTGTTTCGGAAGAACTATCAAAAAAAGTTATATCGATCCCGGTATTTTCTGAAATCACACGGGAACAACAGGATTTTGTAATTCAGAATATCAGAAAATTCTACAGGTAGTTTATCAAGTGAATATTATTGTCTGTATAAAACAGGTTCCCGATACCACAGAGATCAAGATAGATCCGGAAACGAACACACTGATACGAGAGGGTGTGGAGAGCATCATTAATCCTTTCGATCTTTATGCGATCGAAGAAGCTATCCGTTTGAAAGAGCAATACGGTGGAAAGATCACAGCTATCAGTATGGGCCCGCCCCAGGTGGAAAAAGCACTGCGCGAAGCAGTGTCTATAGGAATAGATGAAATTCTGCTCCTTACCGATCGTAAGTTTGCCGGCGCAGATACATGGGCAACCAGCCTAACCCTATCTGAAGCAATTAAAAAACTTGGTAATTATGATTTGATCCTCTTTGGTCAACAAGCTATCGATGGTGATACAGCTCAGGTAGGACCCGGAGTTGCAACACATCTTGGTATTCCGCAAACCGCATTTGTGAAGAAGATAGAATCAATCGAGAAAAATAAGATCATTGTTCAAAGACTGATGGAAGATGGTTATGACAGAATAGAAATGACACTGCCGGCAGCTATCACGGTTGTAAAAGAGATCAATGTCCCCAGGCTGCCTTCCCTGCGTGGAAAAAGAAATGCCAAACAAACTGAACTGAAAACATGGAATGCAGACGATCTGCAGCTTGATGAAGACAATATCGGTTTGAACGGTTCGCCTACCCAGGTAATAAAAATATTTTCTCCTGAACTTAAAAAAGATGGCGAAAAATACGAATTACCACTGGAAGAACTGGTAGAAATTCTATACAATAAACTGAAAGAGCTGGGTAAATAACCCAACCTTTTATACTCTTCGGAGCAACAATGCTTAAATTTCCTGCAATTAATCCAACAATCTTTAAAATCGGAATGTTTGAGATAAGATGGTATGGGTTATTCTATATCGTCGGTTTTGTTCTAGCCTATATTTTTGTGAAAAAGAATTTTGCCTATAGAAATCTGACTCTGAAAAAAGAAGAATATGAAAGCCTTCTTTTCAATATGATGTTAGGTGTAATTATTGGTGCCAGACTTGGTTATGTTCTTTTTTATAATCTTTCATATTATTTACATCATCCTTTGGAAATATTTGTGGTGTGGCATGGCGGCATGTCTTTTCATGGTGGAGCGATCGGTGTAATTATTTTTGGCTACTTATTCTGCAGGAAATACAAATATAAGTTCTTTGAACTGGCAGATCCTGTAGTACCGCTGGTTTCTATTGGCCTTTTTTGGGGAAGGATCGGAAATTTTATTAATGCGGAATTATATGGAAAGATCACTAACCTGCCCTGGGGAATGATATTTCCAAATTCAGATGGAAATCCCCGTCATCCATCACAACTTTATGAAGCTTTTTTAGAAGGATTATTTCTATTTTTTATTTCGTATATTATCTTCAGGAAAGTAAAAAAAACGGGTATCACTTTTTGGAGTTGGGTAGGATTTTACGGTTTATTTCGCTTCCTGGTGGAATTTGTACGCGAACCGGATGCTCATCTTGGTTATATTTTCTGGTTCATGACCATGGGACAGATATTAAGTGCAATAATGGTGCTTGCCGGTCTTATTGCTATTTTCCTCATTTGCAGGAAAAAATCTGATGAAGTTCAAGAAAGCTAATATCTTTACTTGTATTATCTTTTCCTTCCTGGCAGGATGCGCTACATTACCGAAAGTAGACCAACAGGAAAAACTTCTTTTAGAACATTTGCAAAGCTGGGAAACCATCCGTATCGATGGTATTATTGAAGCAAATTACAAGAGCTTCGCTTTTCGGAAGAATATCGCAATCCGCAAAAATGAAGGAATCATAAAGCTCGATATATATGATACCGGTCTTTTCGGAATACGTCCAACCCCATTTATTTCTGCTTTTTTTGATTCTGTACTGGTATTGGAAATGCCGGATCAACCTGAACCGGTTGTTATATATCCGAAAGATCTACCGGATATTTCCTCATTTCTTCATCCTGTAAAACTATTCGAGCATAAAGAGCAGATCATAAAGGATCATAAAATCCATTTGGAAAATGTAGAGATCACCTTTTCTGAAAAGATGCAAATTGCTAAAATCGAAGATAAGAATGCCAGCTTCAGAATTGAATTTGAATACCAGAATGAACTGGAAGAAATAACTTTTTTCAAAGAAGATAAAGAAATAGCAAATATTCAAATTGACAAAATAACGTATAAAAATCTGTAATAAATATTATAAATTTTATCTAATAGCAGTAAAGAGTTGTGTGAATTATTTAGATCGAGGGTTATCATGATTGCACGTTATTCACGAGAAGAAATGGCAAAGATCTGGGATCTGCAAAACCGTTTTCAATGTATGTTGGATGTGGAAATAGCTGCCTGCAAAGCAATGAATGAAACCGGGATAATCCCTGATGAGGATCTTAGCAATATTGTGGAAAAAGCAGATTTTGATGTGGATCAGATCGCTGAAATTGAAAAAACTACCAAACATGATGTGATTGCTTTTCTGGACAATGTAGCAGAATATGTGGGTCCATCTTCACGCTGGATCCATTTTGGTATGACTTCATCCGATGTGCTGGATACTGCCACTTCTCTTCAGCTTCAGCAAGCAGGTGAGCTTATCTTGCGTGACCTGGAAAAATTCAGCGAAGTTCTAAAAATGAAAGCACGTGAATACAAACACACCCTCTGCATTGGCAGATCGCACGGTATTCATGCTGAACCTACTACCTTCGGTCTTAAATTTGCACTCTGCTTTGATGAAATGCAGCGTAATATTCAAAGAATGGAAAATGCTATCGAAATTATTTCTGTCTGTCAGATTTCCGGAGCTGTGGGAAATTATGCGCACCTTTCACCACAGATCGAAGAAAGTACCTGCAAACTACTTGGCTTGAAACCGGTTAATATTTCTACCCAGATAATTCAAAGAGATCGTATTTCTGAATATTTGAACACGATAGCCATTATTGGATCAACAATCGAAAAAATTGCTCTTGAGATCAGGCATTTGCAAAGAACCGAAGTCGCGGAAGTAGAAGAAAATTTTTCTAAAGGACAAAAAGGTTCTTCGGCAATGCCGCATAAACGCAATCCCATCACTTCTGAACAAATGTGCGGTTTGGCAAGATTACTGCGAAGCAATGCCCTGGCTGCTATGGAAAACAATGCTCTCTGGCATGAACGGGATATCAGCCATTCGTCGGTAGAACGGATTATCCTGCCGGATTCTACCATTCTGATGAATTATATGTTAAATAAAATGATCCCCCTGATCGATGACCTGTTGATTTATCCTGAAAATATGGTGAAGAATCTAGAGCTTACTAATGGCCTTATTTTTTCCCAGGTACTTCTTCTGGAGTTGGCCAAAAAAGGTATTTCACGAGAATATGCTTACAAGCTGGTACAGCGTAATGCCATGGAATGCTGGCAGAATAAAGAACCCTTTAAAGAACTGGTTCTGGCAGATGAAGAGCTGTGTGATTTCTTTACGAAAGACGAACTGGAAGAACTCTTTTCATACGATAGATACATTAATAATATCGATTATATTTTCAAAAGGATCGGCATCTGATGCTAACTGATTATAACCCGATAGAATATCTCACAAAGATACAGAGCCTGAAATATCGGGCAGCAACGCTTCCAATTATTATTGTTGTCGTTTCATTCAGTATCAATATGATCTTCAAAGTTGACATAGTGAAATATTGCGCACTTCTGGGTCTGATTTTTTATATCTTTGTTTTGATGTGTTACAGGATCAAAAAACAGGTTCCTCCGGAAAATTCTGATACAGCGATCCTCTCTCCAATTCATGGGAAAATATTTCAAATAGATGCCAACACAATTAAGATTAAAAAACATATTCTGGAAGCAGCAGATTTCAGATGCTCTTCCAGGGAAAATGTTGAAATAGAATTTTCAAAAGCCCGGTTATTCCGTTTCGAAAATGATTGTAATATGCCGGGAAAATTGATCGGTATTTTTCCATATTCAGTTATATGCATTATCACGATCCCGAAGAATTATGAAATAGAAGTTAGCCCTGGTGAGAAAGTTGAAGCAGGTGAAACTATTCTAGCTAAACATGTTTCAGAATAACAATGAAAACGGGTAATAAACCAATGAATTTAAATTTAAAAAAGGTCCGGTTTTTAGTTCCGAATTTTTTCACAGCTCTTAGTTTGGTCTCCGGTCTGCTTGCCCTGCAATTTACTTTTGAAGAAAATTTTGTAACTGCTGCCTGGTTGATTACTCTGTCAATTTTATGTGATGGTCTGGACGGAAAACTGGCTCGCTGGTTAAATGCCTACAGTAAATTCGGTGCCACGTTCGATACCCTTTCCGACTTCGTAGCTTTTGGAGTTGTACCTGCTTTTTTAGCTTATAAATCCTATCTCTTTAAATTCGGTTTCTGCGGAATTGCAATTTCTTTTTTCTACATTTTTGCAGGCGGATATCGCCTGGTGCTATTCACTTTAAAAAATACTGACACTAATAAAAAACATCCTTTTATAGGTCTTCCCATTCCTGCCGCTGGAGGTCTTATTTCATCATATATCATCCTGAATTATTACTTCTGGCATTCACTCCGTTATCCCGAAATTTTTCTTGCTATTACCCTCATTTCTACTCTTCTAATGATCAGCCATATTGAATATCTTCCCATTGAAAAAGGAAAAAATTTAACCGGTGAGTCCAAGCTTTTTATAGTTCTGGCAGCGGTCAGTATCATCGTTGCAATCAAGTATTTTTATTTTGTATTTATCATCTGGATCATGATCTATATTTTGTATGGGATCATTCGTCATTTTGTGCGTCATGGTAAAAAGAATAGAAAATAATTAATTTAGATAAACTCATTTTCGAAGAAACAGTTTTTTCTTCTTGCATTACCCATAATATCTTTCTATTTAATGAATAGCAATTAGCTTTTCTTGAAGCTCTATTATTTTGTTCTTGACATACAAATACTCATCCTTAAAAAGGATATAGTGTTGCACGGAGAGAATGAAATAAGTGTTAACAAAGAACATCTGAATGTTTGCGAGGAGAATTTATGCCGATTTTTAAAGATAATTATTTTACAAATGATAGTTATTTGTTGCGTCTATCCAGGCTGGAAATTCTAAAAAAATTTATTCATGAATGGGCAGGTTCTCTTTCCATTCCTGGCGAGTTAGTAGAATGGGGAAATAAAGCATTCGACAGATGGCAGGAAATTTTACAGGCAGTTAAAGAACGCAAAGGATCAACGAATAATTTTTACGCAGAACAGAAAGATGCAGATGAAAAAACATTTAAATATTATCTAAAATGTAAGCGACTTTTGATTAGTCAATTTTCTAATGATCTGCCCAAATTAAAAACCTCTGGAATTAGTGGAAGATTTCCTCGCAACAGGACTGATAAAATTAAATCTGTGGAGAAACTTTTACGATTAAATATCCGGAAGGAAGAAAAAGGAGATAGCAAAATATTACCGGAAAATTTTGTTGTTCAGCTTCGATCTTTATTAGATAAATCGTATTTAATTTATGAAAATATTCTTGCCAATAAAGAAAACGGAACAGAAAAAAAAGTTGCAAAGCAAGTAGAAATTTTCCAGGAAGATTCCAAAAAACTCAGGACGCTTTATTCCTGGGCTTTGATGACCTGGGAACCGGATGAGCCTTATCTGGTTCAACTTGGATTTGCAGTGAAACCTAAAAAATACATTCAAAAAGAAGAGACAGAAGAAATATGAATCCATTAACTGCTTTTATTGATTTATTCTTTCCCAGGATTTGCTTTGGTTGTGATGTTCGTTTGCTGAAAGAGGAAAAAATTCTTTGTTCTAATTGTGAAAGCACATTGAATTTTCTTACTGATGTTTGTGAAATCTGTGGCTCTCCCGAAAATCCCTCCGCTTGTCCTGTATGTAATTCAAATGAGTTTGTTTTCGATAAAGCACGATCGGTTTTTCCCTTTAGTGCAACTGTTCAAAATCTTATACATGAATTAAAATATAACGAAATGAAGCGTATCACAAAATATCTGGGAGGATATATTACTGAATATTTGCATCATTTTCAGCCATTTGAAAATATCGATATCGTTACTCCAGTTCCTCTTCATAAAGTTAAAAAACGTGCCCGCGGTTTTAACCAATCAGAATTCTTATCAAAAGAAATATCCATACATATGAACTGGTCGCACATCTCAAACCTGGTACTGCGTAATAGATTTACAGATACTCAAACCAAACTGGATCGTAAACAACGGCAGGAAAATGTTTCTGATGCTTTTATATTAAACTCGAAGTTTAATATTCAAAATAAAAATATTCTTATTGTGGATGATGTGTTCACTACCGGCTCCACTGTAAATTCCATCTGTGAACTACTAAAGAAAAACCATGCTGGCAGAATTTTTGTATTAACTATTGCCAGAGCATTATAGAGCATGGACAAGTTAAAGATAAAAAATATTGATAACTCGAAAAGACCGAAATTCCCATAAAATGGTCTTTCAGCTAACCTTCTAAAAAATAAAACTGTTAACGGAATCAATGACTTGACAACAGAGAGGTCAAAAAGATTTTTTACCAGATTAAATAAAGTATAGTTGTAGTTATGGACATAATAGTAGAAATAAGCCAGGAAAGAGCACTGGAATTAATTGAGAAAATTTCTCGGTTTATCGTTAAGCGTCGCATGGCAGCTCCTGCCATCATGACGATTGAATCACTGCGTCCTCTTTCCCGTATTGGCAGCCAGTTAATGTATTTTCTGGCGCCTTTTGCCGAAATCATTTTCAATTCCAGAGAATACCAGGAATTCGCCGTTATCCTGGAAAAAGACGAATATATAAAACTTCTTTTAAAAAGAATCGATGAACTGGATGTTGAAATGTACCGGGATGAACGCGCCCAGAAAAAAGTTCTCAGGAAAAGAAGAATGAATAAATTCAAAAGATCATTGGGAATTAAACCAAAACAAGAAGATAAAAAGCAATAGAATTGGAGGATAGAATGGCAGATGCTCGACCCCTTAAGAGGATCATTGCTACAGATTGTGGAAGTACAACCACCAAATCAATCCTGATTGAATATATCGATGGTGAATATCGCCAGACAGTGCGTGGCGAAGCACCAACCACTGTGGAAAAACCGCTGAACGACGTTACCAAAGGCGTTATAAATGCTGTTACCGAATTGGAAGAATTGGCTCGTTTGAAATACAAGGATGATAGTATAAAATTTATTAAAGATGATACGATCTGGATATCTGAAAAAGAAAATGAGGGTGTAGATGCATATGTGTCCACCAGTAGTGCCGGTGGTGGTTTGCAAATGATGGTAACCGGTGTGGTAGCCAAAATGACAGGTGAAAGTGCCGAACGTGCAGCCCTGGGTGCCGGAGCAATTGTAATGGACCTGATCGCCAGTAACGATAAACGAGCAAATTATGAGAAGATCGAGCGTATCCGCCAGATGCGTCCCGATATGATATTGATGGCTGGCGGTGTGGATGGTGGAACCACCAAACATGTGGCAGAAATGGGAGAACTGGTGGCTGCTGCCGATCCCAGACCACGCTTGGGTTCCAGTTACAAACTCCCCGTAATATACGCAGGAAATAATAAAGCCCGTGATATCATCAAGGATGCATTGGGAGAGAAAACAGACCTTATCATTACAGATAATCTTCGTCCTACACTGGAAAATGAAAATCTTGGTCCCGCTCGTGATAAAATCCATGATCTTTTTATGGAACACGTTATGGCTCAAGCTCCCGGTTATAACAAACTGATGAGCTGGGTAAAGGGACCCAAAGACGGTAAATTAGTAACCATCCCCATCATGCCTACTCCGGCAGCCGTAGGAAACATTATGCAAACGATTGCCAAAGTGTATGATATTGAAGTTCTGGGTGTGGATATCGGTGGTGCAACAACAGACATCTTTTCCGTTTTTACCAAAAATAAAGTTTTCAATAGAACCGTGAGCGCTAACCTGGGATTGAGTTACAGCATTTCCAACGTACTGGCAACTGCAGGATTGGAAGAGATCTTACGATGGGTACCATTTGATATTGATGAATCCGGTTTGAGAAACATGATAAAAAACAAAATGATCCGCCCCACAACTATTCCTCAACAGTTGGAAGAACTTGTTCTGGAACAGGCTATTGCCAAAGAGGCTTTGAAGTATGCTTTTATCCAGCATAAAGAGTTTGCTGTGGGACTAAAAGGAGCCCAGCGGCAGCGTGAGATATCGGAAGCATTTTCACAATCTACTTCCGGTGAATCTGTCGTGAATATGATGACTCTTGATCTGCTGGTTGGTTCGGGTGGTGTTCTTTCTCACGCTCCACGTAGAAACCAGAGCGCCATGATGATGGTAGATGCGTTCCTGCCGGAATGCATTACCAGGCTGGCGGTGGATAGTATCTTTATGATGCCTCAACTGGGTGTACTGGCAGAGATCAGTGAAAAAGCAGCTACTGAAGTTTTTGAAAAAGACTGTCTTATTTATCTCGGCTGTTGTGTTGCTCCTGTTGGCAAGATCAAACCCGATAAAATTGCACTTACAGCAAAGATCGAGCTTCCAAATGGTGAAGTATTTCAGGAAGATATAAAATTTGGGGAAGTGAGATTGCTGCCCTGCGGTGTTGGAGAAACAGCTAAAGCTACTCTTAAACCCGGCAGAGGTCTGGATATCGGGGAAGGAAAGGGACAGGAAATTAATACTGAACTGCAAGGCGGTGTGGTTGGAATCGTTCTCGATACACGTGGTCGCAGGCCGTTCACTCTTCCTTTAGAAGCATCCAAACGCGTTCCGCTTCTTAAGAAATGGATGAAAGAATTCAAAGCCTATCCTGAAGAGATATTAAAATAGTATAAAAAGAAAAGAAAAAATGGAATTAGCAATGAACAATATAAACAAAAAGACATATTCGATTGGTTCGTTTTTGTTAGTTGTTTATACATAGGAGGAAATTAATGGCACAAGCATATTCCCCGGGTTTAACTGTAACAGATAATATAGTACTAAAAAAAGAAAGAATCTTGCCTTTGAAGGGAACTGTTCTCGTAAAAAAAGGTGATAAAGTAAAAGCAGAAGATTTAGTAGCAGAAACTTTACTTCCCGGAAAAGTCGTTCCATTCAACTTATCTAATAAATTGGGTGTTACTCCACCCATGCATATGCAATATGTTAAAGTAAAAGCTGGTGATAAAATAAAGAAAGGAGACCTGCTCGCTCAAACCAATGGATTTTTAGGTCTTTTTAAATCAACCGTAAAATCCCCAATCGTTGGAGAGATTGAAAATATTTCCAAGATCACCGGACAGATGTTACTACGCGAACCCAAAATTCCTGTTCAGGTTAAAGCTTTTATAGCTGGCGTTGTGGTGGAGGTTATACCGGAAGAAGGTGTGATAATAGAAAACAAATCTGCTTATATACAGGGAATTTTCGGCATCGGTGGCGAAACATTTGGTGAGATCAAGATGCTGGTAGATTCACCCGGACAACCTTTAGACGTAAAAATGATAGATGATTCCTGTAAAGACAAAATCATCGTCTGCGGTGCAATGGTCAGTTATGCAGTTATAAAAAAAGCCCAGGAAGTTGGTGTTTCCGGCATCATTACAGGTGGAATCGATGATCGTGACCTGAACAAACTTCTCGGGTATAATATCGGTGTTGCTATTACCGGTCATGAAGAAGTGGGACTCACCATCGTTGTTACCGAAGGTTTCGGAGAGATAGGTATGGCAAAAAAGACTTATGGGCTTCTTAAACAATTCGATGGTCATAAAGCATCTATTCACGGTATCACCCAAATCCGTGCCGGTGTAATGCGCCCCGAGATCATTATTCCAATTAAATTCAAAGAAGAAGAGCTCACAGAACCTGAAACCAGGATGTCCACATTGGAAATAGGAACCACTATCCGCGTAATCCGTCAGCCTAATTTTGGCGTTATCGGTAAAGTTACAGGTTTGCCGGAACAACTCACGAAAGTGGAAAGTGAAACACTGGTTCGCATACTGGAAGCTGAACTGGAGAACGGTGAAAAAGTAATTATCCCGCGTGCCAATGTGGAAGTGATAGAAAATTAATTTTAAATTAGATATAAAAAACGGGGCTTTAGTTTTTAAGCCCCGTTTTTTATTAATCGTAATTCTATTCTAACTCTATCCTCAACTGCTCATCCACGGTCAGGTTGTTGTAATCAACATAACTGCTGTCAAACCAGCCGTTCTGGTATTCAATAACAAATGAATAAATAATAGAATCGTAGGCTGTGGTTGCTTTCAACCTGCTCCAGATGGAATCTCCGGAAAGAATTGGATAATCTATTAAAGCAACAAGTGAATCGTTATCATCAGTATAATAGGAGAAATCAATCACATCCACTTCAGAGTTATTGATCAGTTTTACACCAGCGTGGGTGGGTTCGCAATAGATCTTTAACACTTCATTGGCAGGTATATTGAGCGTAGTTTCGGTATAATAATCTCCGCTGGGAGAGCCGTCGTTATTTGCCCACTGCATCATAAAGGTTTCGCCTTCGAGTGTCATATCAACTTTGGTTGTTTCATCTCCCCAGAAAAGGAACTGGCTGCCTGTGTCCACGGTTATGGTTTTGCTTGGATCGGTGTCGGGTGAACCTGCCAGGATGTAATCGCTGCCTTCGATAGTGAAATAAAGATAGTGGTCTGTGCGGTTGATTATTTTTATATCTCCTTCAGAGGAACAGCCTGCAAGTATGATAACTGGAAGGATGAATAGAAATATTTTTTTCATGCTACCTCCGGGTTTGCATTTTTCGTTCCCCGGTCCTAACTTGAGAACGGATAACAGCTATGTCTCCAAGCTGAGGCTTGGAGACAAGATTCTATAATATTATTTCAAATTAAAGAA
>DAOUUD010000002.1 GCA_030668345.1 Candidatus Cloacimonadota bacterium
AGTAATCAGTTAGAATTGTATTCCATTAAAAGAAATGTGAAATGATAATCGCTATTGAAACTGATCTTCTGTATATTTTCGAGATCTTTGGGGAAGTATTATTAATAATGGTTTGCACTTGTTTTTTTTCAGATAACGATGTAAAAATTAGAGAGGTTTAAAAGAATGGTTTTATTAAATAGTCTTAAAAGAAAACTGCATATGTTTATTATTGCTATGCTTTTATTGAGTGTTTCCCAACTGCGTGCCCAGGATAATACTAAAATCGAGATAATAAAACGACCACTCGGTACGATCTTTCAGCAAGATGGAAAGGTTTTAGCACCCAAACAAATTATGAAGATCACACAATCAAACCCGGAAGCTTACGAAGAGATGAGAAAAGCAAAAAGCAATTATAATATCAGTCAGCTATTTGCAACTGTGGGTGGATTTTTAATTGGTTGGCCTTTGGGAACAGCTATTGGCGGTGGAGAGCCTGATTGGGCTTTAGCTGGAGTAGGAGCAAGCTTTGTACTAATATCAATTCCTTTTGGTTCAACATATACAAAACATGCCAGTAAAGCGGTGAATCTTTATAATCAGAAAGAAACGGTTCCTCCGGATAATCCAAATTTGAAGCTGCATCTTGCTCCCAACGGGATCAATTTAAGCCTGGTATTTTAAAATATTCATAACAATTCTTATAAATGAGATTTGTCCGGCTTTTGACGGATTGCCACAGTTGCTGCGCTCCTTAGCAAAGACAGAAAATTATTCTTCCTGCTTTTCTTATGTTCCCTCTATTCGAGTGAAGAGAGGGATAGTAGGGTGAGTTTATTAACCCTCTTTAATTCTCCCTTAAAAAGGGAGATCAGAACAAAGTAACAAGATAATAACCCTCTTGATCGACTTATGTCGATCTTTCTCCCTTGAAAAGTGAGATTAAATAATTTCTAATTGACTTTTCAACTCTTCTGTAATTTTCATATCTCATGGAGAACGAGATGAAAAAAATATGCGTATTCTGCGGATCGAGTCCGGGAGCAAATCCGGCTTTTGCCAAAGCGGCAGCTCAACTGGGCAGGGAAATAGCCGAGCGAAAAATGGAACTAATCTACGGTGGTTCTACGCTGGGATTAATGGGTGAATTAGCCAGAACCGCTTTAAAGGGCGGCGCCAGGGTAACGGCTGTTATGCCAAAAGTATTTGAAGATAAAGTGCAACATCCGAAATTTGTAAAACTGCACATTGTGGATACAATGCATCAGCGTAAATCCATGATGTTTGACCTGGCAGACGCTTTCATAGCCCTGCCTGGTGGTATGGGAACTTTCGAAGAGATACTGGAGATGGTCACCTGGGCACAGATCGGTTTTCATGCCAAACCCTGCGGCATACTTAATATCTGTGGTTATTACGATAAACTTTTTGCCTTCCTGGATAATGCAGTAAAAGAGAGATTCATCCGCCCGGAACATCGCGATATGCTGATGTGTGATGTAAATCCTGCAGGTTTGTTTGAACAATTCAGCAAATATAAGGCTCCCAAAATAGATAAATGGTTAGACGGATAACAGAGCAAATAAACGGGATTGGCAGTATAACGTTCATACGCAGTGTGCGAGCAAAACATCTTCGTATTTCAATTAAGCCATTTAAAGGAATACAAGTATCCGTACCCTCGGCTGTTCCCCTGCAAAGGGCGGTTCAATTCGTTGAATCCAAACGGAATTGGATTTTGAAACATTTGCTTTCTGTAAAAAAGTATGAAGAGCAAGCTAATAAAGCTGCGAAGAATAATGATAGCATAGATCCGGTACTAGCGAAACAATTATTAACTTCCCATCTGCAGGAACTGGCAAAACGATTTGGATTTAGTTATAATAAAGTTTCGATCCGCAACCAGAAGACCCGCTGGGGCAGTTGTTCGCATAATAATAATATCAGCTTGAACCGTAAGATATTGAGATTACCCGATAAGTTACAGGAATATATTCTTCTGCATGAACTTGTTCATACCCGCATCAAGGATCACAGTATTAAATTCTGGCAGGAGTTGGAAAAAATTCTACCACAAGCTAGAAAGCTGAATAAAGAATTGAAAAAGCATCATATTTATATTTTGTAGATTGCAAGGTTTTCTTGGTTACTTGTTTTAACGATCCAAAAGAAGTAACAGGTAATAACCCTCTATAGTTCTCCCTTTCCTACTTCGCGAAGCTACGATGGACAGGCAAAAGGGAGATCAAATGGAAGGGGCTTCAGTTATATATTCTATCTTTTCTTTGGCGCTTTTATGTTCAGGGTTTAATTCCAATACTTTTTTAAACAATTTCAATGCTTTAAAATTCTCGTGTTTTCCCAAATATGCCAGACCCAAATGATAGTGCGCAGATACATGTTCGGGATTGTCTTTTATCAACTTCAAAAATCCTTCGATCGCCTTATCATATTGCCCCCGGGATTTATAAGAAATTGCCCGGTGATAATTAACAATGAACGGTTCTTTTGTTTTTTTTAATAACTTTGAATATACTTCAATACCTTTTTCCTCTTCACCAATATGATAATAACACAATCCCAGCCAATTGTAAGCCATATAAAGTTCGCTTTCCGTACTAACTATCTTTTCGAAAATTTCAATAGCTTGTCTGAAATGGGCAGCTCGATAATGAGCAATGCCTAATTTATAAAGAGCAAAACAGAAATTTGGTTTCAAGGCTAAAACTCTTTCATACGCTTTGATAGACTTTTTCAGGTTTCCCAATAAAAAATGCAAATTTGCTGAATTCATCAGGGCAGGAATATTGTCAGCGTCTTCTTTTAGGATCTTATTATAGATCTTCACGGCTTCACTGGGTTTTCCTTCCATTTTGTATTCTTCTGCTTGTGCAAATAATTTATCATACTTCTGCATTTTTTCTCCTTATTTTACATATTCTCAATTATTTTATCTCCAAATTCCGAGGTTTTAAGTTTGGTTGCTCCACTCATCTGACGCTCCAGATCGTAAGTAACGGTTTTATTGGAAATAGTTTTTTCAAGTGCAGTTTCGATCATCTCTGCCGATTCATTCCAACCCATATATTTCAGCATCATCACACCGGAAAGGATCAATGAGCTGGGATTGACTTTATCTAATCCCGTATATTTGGGAGCTGTACCGTGAGTAGCTTCGAAGAGAGCGATCTCATCTCCAATATTCGCTCCGGGAGCCAGCCCGAGTCCGCCCACCTGAGCAGCACAGGCATCGGAAAGATAATCTCCGTTCAAATTGGGAGTTGCTATCACACTATATTCATCGGGACGGAGCAGAACCTGTTGAAACATCTGATCTGCAATTCTATCTTTAATAAGTATCTTCCCGGTTGGCATGTTGCCGTCAAACTCATCCCACAATTCCTGTTCGGTAATTATTTTCTCCCTGTATTCTTCTTTTGCCAGCTCGTATCCCCAGTCCCGAAATGCACCTTCGGTGAATTTCATGATGTTACCTTTATGGACCAGCGTAACACTTGGCAAGTTTTGTTGGATCGCATGTTCTATGGCTTTTCTTACCAGTCTTTTGGAACCTGTAATGGAAATGGGCTTTATGCCAATTCCGCTGTCTTCACGAACTTTTTTCTCCATCACATTGATCAGGAAACTTATAATTTTCTTTGCATCAGGTGTACCTTCCTGGAATTCTATACCTGCATATACATCTTCCGTATTTTCCCTGAAAACGATCACATTCAATTTCTCTGGTTGCTTAACTGGAGATGGAACTCCACTATACCATCTCACCGGACGTATACAGGCATAAAGGTCCAGGATCTGTCTTAATCCCACGTTTAATGAGCGAAATCTTACTGTAACAAATTCAGAACCGCATTTTACACATTTTTCCGGTCTTTTCCCATCCACTCCATTTTGCTCTTTTGCACAGACCAGACATACATAATCAAATCCACCGACAGGTGTGGTGAGAGGACCTTTGATGGCAATCTTGTGCTTTCGAATTGCGTTCAGTGTCTCTTCTGGTAAAATATCATCATTCCCATATTTTTTCAGTGCCGAAAGACCTGCATGGATCTCAAGCCATTGTATTTTTTTCTTCCCATTAAAAGATTTTTCTACAGCCGCATCTATCACTTTTTTTGTAACTTTCCAGATGTCGGGACCAATTCCGTCTCCTTCTATGAAGGGAATTATTGGATTGTTTGAATCTATTGTTTTCATTTTTTACCCTATGTAGTTTTAAATTTTTCTACTTTAAATTCACCAATTTTCAAATATTGGCCTCTTCTTACTTTTATCTCTAAAAGTGTAAAGTTAGGATCATCAGGTTTTTTGAAGAATTCCTTAATAAACGGGATTATTTCCATAATTTTCTTTTTTAAGGGAATATCTTTTATGACAATTACACTACCCACCCCACGAATGTAACCACTATTCTTTTCATTAGTTATTGGATAACAGAATTCTATATTCTTGTTATTTCTAATCTGTTTCATTTTTGCGTCTTTTGTTCCTGTGGCGACATAGAATTTTCCATCTAAATGAATTAAAGTAACGGGTCTTACTCTTGGTCTTTTTCTACCACTGGTGGCTAAATACACCATTTGTGTTTGTTTGAAATGACTCCAGACTTCTTTTTTTAACTTTTCTAACATTTTATCCTCCTTTTTTTATTCGGGATTTGAAATATAATTCAATACACCACCTACAAGAATAATTTCTCTTTCTCTCTTGTTGAGTTCTAACTTAACTTTAAAATCGTAATTCTTCGTAACATTCTTGATAACGAAAGTTTTTTTGTATTTTACAGCTTGAGTTATATCTTTCATAGATAATTCATCTGACTGCTCAATTTTATCAAAATCGTTTTCATCAACAAACATCATGGGAATAATGCCAAAATTAACCAGATTTGCCCAGTGAATTCTCTCAATAGATTTTGCGATAATTCCTTTCACACCCAGATATGCAGGACAAATTGCAGCATGCTCGCGTGAAGAGCCCTGCCCATAACTTAAACCTGCCACAATAAAATTTGACCGGTTTTTCTGTTTATTTTTCAAACAGCGGTCCGGGAAAGTGGGATCGACAGGTTCAAACACAAATTCTGAATACTTGGGTATATTGGAACGATACTTCAGTCTGATCCCGGCAGGCATAATATGATCTGTTGTGATCTTATCTTCTACTTTCAAGGCGATCTCACCAACAAGATCTTTCGTTAAAGGTTCACTTTGGGGAGGATCTCCGATATTGGGTCCGCGATAGATTTTTACAGTTTCATTTTTATCAAAAAAAACCATGCTGTCATCAATCGGGAAATCATCGGGGATTTCGATCTCTGGAGGAGTGCCAAGCTCACGGGGATCAGTGATAACGCCCGTAATTGCACATGCAGCGGCGGTTTCCGGGCTGGCCAGATAAACATTTGCCGAAACAGTTCCCGAACGACCCTTGAAGTTACGATTGTTCGTACGGATAGAGATGGCATCGGTGCAAGGTGCCTGTCCATTTCCGATGCAGAAACCGCAGGCAGATTCCATGATGCGGGCACCAAAATTAATCAGAGCCAGAAGTGCACCATTATCTGCCAACATTTTGAAAACCTGTTTCGAGCCGGGAGCAACAGCTAAACTTACATGTGCCGGTAATTTTTTCCCTTTCACCATGCTGGCAACTGTCATCAGGTCTTTGTAAGAAGCATTTGTGCAACTTCCAATGCAAACCTGATCAACTTTGGTTCCGACTAATTCTTTTACCAGACATACATTACCCGGGCTGTGTGGAGTAGCAAACCTTGGTTCAAGTGTTCCAAGATCGATATTAATTCTTCTATCATATTCAGCATTTGCATCTGCTCTTAGTTCCACCCAACCGCTTTCCCGATCTTGAGCTTTTAAAAATGATCTCGTGATCTCATCACTCGGAAAGATCGAAGTTGTAACTCCTAATTCGGCTCCCATATTTGTAATGGTAGCTCTTTCCGGAACAGTTAATGTTTTAACTCCATCTCCACCAAATTCTACTACCCAACCGACATTCCCTTTTGTAGAAAGCAGTTTTAATATATACAGGATAACATCTTTTGCCGTAACCCAGGGATTTAATTTTCCAGACAGATCAACCTTTAAAACTTTCGGAAAAGTGATATAAAAAGGTAATCCTGCCTGAGCACAGGCAACGTCCAATCCGCCGGCTCCGATCGATAACATTCCGATACCACCACCGGTTGGAGTATGACTATCGGAACCAAGTAAGGTTTTGCCGGGCAGACCAAATCTTTCCAAATGCACCTGGTGGCAGATACCGTTTCCTGCTTTTGAATAACGAATACCGAATTTTTCTGCAATGGTTTGAAGGTATTTGTGGTCATCGGCATTTTCAAAACCCATCTGGCTTGTGTTGTGATCTACATAACTAACAGATAGTTCTGTTTTGATCTCAGGTATGTTCATCGCTTCAAATTCAAGGTAAGCCATTGTACCGGTAGCATCCTGAGTAAGTGTTTGATCTATCTTTATGCCAACAGCTTCCCCTGGTTTCATCTCACCTTCAACCAGATGAGATTTAATTATCTTTTGGACTATGCTAAGACCCAATATTTATACCTTCACTTCAATTTTTCTTATTCCCACGCAGAAGCGTGGGAATGAATTGAAAAAGCTCGGTTATTTCTTTCCTACCTTATCAAGGATCCATTCATTGGAAACGCTCTTCGGTCTGATGATCGGAGCCTGAAGACCGCGAGCCATAATAGCCTGAGCACAAAAACCCATTACCCGTGAAACACCGAACATAACAGTGTAATAATCGAACATGGTTAAGCCATACTTGAATAGAAGTGATCCTGAGATAGCATCAACATTTGGGTATGGATCAGCGATTTTTCCTCCACCATATTCTTTCAGAACTCCGGGTACAACCTCAAAAAGCCTTTTTACTATCTGGAAGGTTTCTTCTTTTGCACAGTATTTTTCACCAAATTTATAGAATGCTGTAAATCTGGGATCGGTAGCTCTCAATACTGCATGTCCATAGCCTGGAACAACTTTTCCTAATTTTAAGGAAGATGAAACAAAATCTGATAGTTCTGCTTTTGACGGAACTTTTTCGTACTTCTCAAGAATATCCAGAACGAACTTCAAACACTCCTGATTTGCCAGACCATGCAATGGTCCTGCAAGTCCGTTCAAGCCTGCAGAAACAGCATAATAGAGATTTGAGAGTGCAGAATTTACAACTCTGGAAGTAAAAGCACTGACATTTCCACCTTCATGGTCACAATGAAGCACAAGATACAACCGCACTAATTTTGCAAATTCTCCCTTCGGGTCAGGAACTCCCAGCATTTTTGCATAATTTCCGCCCCAGTCCAGAGATTTATCATAAGGTATCAGATCTCCCATAGCATATCTTATCCTGTAAATTCCGGCAGCGATGGTAGGCAGTTTTGCCAGGATCTCTAAAGAATCATCCAGAGTAGCTTCCCAGTAATCTGCTTTTCTCATTCCAGCAGCATATTTTGCTTTGAAAATTGAACTTCCTTCCATTGTCATAATTGCAATACTGAACATAGTCATTGGATGAGTATCTTTGGGCAATGCGCGGATAACATCCCATACATATTCGGGAACTTCGGAACGCAGATGCATCTCTTCCTGTAATCTTTCCAGATCTTGTTTTACAGGGATCTCGCCTGTGCAGAGAAGATAAAAAATCTCCTCAGGTGTCCTATCGGTTAGATCAGCAAGAGGGATACCCCTGATATGTAATCCCAGATAGGGATCCACATATGAAGAATTACAAACTAAACCGATCACACCCCTCATTCCACCGTAGATCTGTTTAACTGTGACGTTACTAATTACTTTGTCAGCATGTTTACTTAAGATCTCATCTTTGATCTTTGCCCTGATTTCTGGAATTCTCGATCTGATTTTCTCTCTTAATCGCGGCATGGTTCCTCCTATTTTTTTTAGTTAATATATCTGATTTTGACCAACTTTATAAATAATAAAATTAGTCAGAATCTTATTTCTGAATATCGACAATTTCACATTTTACAAAAGTTACTTCGTTTTTATTATGTCAATTAAAAACATTATAGCCTATAATAAAATTTAAATTAACTTTTGAAGAGAGTTAAGAAATAAAAAGGCAGACTTACGTCTGCCCTTTATTTATCCTTTGATCTGCAATGCGTTTATAAGCTTTTCAAGTAGTTCCGGTTTAGTTGCCACATCGGATGATTTCAAATATTCTCGTCTTTGCTTGAAACGGTCTTTCAGAAGTACAACGTATTCATCCATATTTTCACGGTTATCAGGATGATATCTTTCATAATAACCAGGAAGTATTTTTTCAATAGATTCCTTGGTGGGGATCATGGCACCAGGCAGCATATTCCAATCTTCCCATTCCAGCTGCTCCATTAAGATCCCGGTTTGGAGAGTGAGTGAAGTCTGTAGTTTAACATCATCCAGGTCATCATCAGAGGATTTCCAGTATCCAGCAGAATTGAATGTATAACAATCTGCGCCGGTTTCCAGAACTTTAATGAATGCTTCCACATCTTTGTAAAGTTCATAAACCCTGAACGGATTTGCAAAAGGTTCAAAAACCAATTTTTTGAGATCTTCTTCCGTAACATTTTCTGCTCTGCTTCTTTTTGTAATAAGAGCAGCACCCATGGCAACTGCTAAATATTTATCTTTATATTTGTGAACCGGTGGAAGTGCCGTATCCTTCATGAGCCAGGTTAAAGCTTCCGGGAAACTGCATTTATTTACCCAGTTACCCAAAAGGTCCCGATCCAGCAGTGCTCTTCCATTTGCCTGTCGAACATCCAGCCCTAAAGGCAATAATTTCCCATTTCGCTCTATCATTGCATGATTCATAAGAGCAATCAGGTATTTCCAATCAGGATTATCAAGGTCTCTGCTGTCGGTTTTATCGAACAAAGCAGGTTCCCAGACCCGACAAACTTTTTCTTCCGTATCGATCTGGAAGGCATCATCGTGAAGGCAATATTTTTCGAATCCTGCGGGTAATGTACCGCCATTATCGATTGAATTTGTGTGAGAAGATTTTCCTGTACCGGATAGTCCATAGAAAGCGATTGATTTCTTGCCTAAATTCTTATATTCATCTGCGCAACCTGAGAAATCAATTTCTTTGATACCTCCGTGACAGGCAGCCATTCCCAACCTCATCCCGGATGTCCAGGCGAGAGTTAAAGTTCCTTTTTTACGCTCACCAAAATAACGCATTCCCAAATTGAAAATAACGTTCTGGGTTTCATCAACCAGGCCAATTTGAGGAGCACCAACATTGTGATAATACGGATCGTTGCAAGTCCATTCATTAAATGCAACAATGATAATATCCTGAATTGGAAGGGGTTTACCTTTTTTATATTCTTCTTCCATTAATTCGAGCGGAGCGAAATTGCATAACCAGTTGAAAACATTGCTGGCATCTGTAGTTGTAGTCACATAAGTTGCTTTTATCATTAGATCGGGATCCAAACCCAGGACAGCCTCGCATTTAATCAAATCGTAATGTTCAAGCTGGTACATTGCTTCCCGGATGTCACCTTCGACTTTCTTCTTTTCATTTTGCGGTATTCTGTTATAGAATACTCTCGCTTTAGCTGTACGACCAATGATCTTGCCATGGCAATCGTTAAGCACTTTTGCACCTTTTGGCAGTCCTAAACGTTCAGCAAAAGGAGGATAAATTTCTAAATCCGTAACTGCTACTCCCGGTTGCTTTTTTGCCATTTCATAAGCTTCACGTGCATTAACTTTTCGAACTTTCGGGTTTAGCATTATCGTTTCCGCCACAGCACGTATTGAAGACATTTCCTTCAAATTCTTGTAAAAAACAATACTGGCTTTGCTCGACATTCCTTTTTCCTCCAATCTATTTTTTTTGTTTATTAAAACTCATATAAACCTATACACAAATATACAGAAATAAAAGTTATTACAATCCGTCAAAGAATTTCATAAAATTAATTTCTATTTTTAGTTTTTTCTACACCGCTTTATACGGCAAATATACTGGCTGGAACATCTTGCTTTTAATATATTCAAAAAGGTTTTCAGGTCTATTTGTCCAGGCAATGCCATTGGCATATGCAATTTCACACACGGCAAAAGCAATATGTTCTGAAATTTCTCTGATATCAGTCAAATCAGGATAAACTCTACCTTTTTTCAAATCCTCTTCTTTGACCAGATTTGCTAAAGTTTTTGCTGCTGTATAAAACATTGAATCCGTTATTTTTGTTGCCTGGCAGACAACAGCTCCCAAACCAATACCCGGGAAAATATACATATTATTTCCCTGGCCTGTGGTATAAGTTTTTCCTTTATATTTGATGGGATCAAAAGGACTGCCACTGGCATAAACAACTTTCCCATCGGTCCATTCATAAGCCTGTGTCGGTGTGCATTCCGATTTGGATGTTGGATTCGATAAGGCAAAGATGATAGGAGTATCTACATGTTTTTTCATTTCACGGATAATTTCTTCATTAAATGCTCCTGTTTGTTTGCTCACACCAATTAACACTGTTGGTTTGACTGATTTTACAACTTCAAGAAGTGTTTTCTGGAATTTTTCATTTCTGGCATATGCGACTTTATGTTCTGCCAGTTTATCACCACGCGTAGTTATTACGAGACCTTTACTATCGATGAACCAGAATCTTTTTCGTGCTTCTTCTTTGGATAATCCTTCTTCCACCATTCCGGCAACGATCATATCTGCGATTCCAACCGCAGCTGAGCCAGCGCCCAGGAAGATGATTTTCTGTTCATTTAATTTTCCTTTGGTTATTCTCATTGCTGCCAGAAGTCCTGCCAGAGCAACTCCACCTGTTCCCTGGATATCATCATTGAAGCATAAAAGTCTTTCACGGTATTTTTTTAAAAGTGGAAAAGCATGATCATTCGTGAAATCCTCAAATTGAATTAATGCTTTAGGCCAGCGTTCATGAGCCGCAATGATGAACTCATCAATTATTTCGTAATATTTTTCTCCTTTTATCCGGTGATGTTTTTCTCCCAAATACAAAGGATCTTGCAATAAAGTTTCATTATCTGTTCCCACATCGATTACTACGGGTAGTTTTTTAGAAGGATAAATTCCAGCACAAGCTACATAAAGAGAGAGTTTCCCGATTGGAATTCCAATACCGCTTGCTCCCAGATCTCCAAGACCCAGAATTCTGCTGCCGTCAGTGACGACGATTACATCGACCTTATCTTCCGGCCAATTGTTAATTCTTTTTTTGAAATCTCCTTTAGCTTTGGCGGAAATATACATTCCTCTTGCTCGTCGGTAAAGATGACCAAATTGCTGACATGCAGTTCCTACAGTGGGAGTGTAAACAATTGGAGTCAATTCCTCCAGGTTTCTCAGCAGTAATGCATAATACAAGATTTCATTCCGATCGTGTAATGCTTCTAAGAAAATATATTTCTCAAGATCTGTATCTTTTCTACGATAATTTTCAGTGACTCTTTTTATCTGTTCTTCAAAGGTGGAAACATGTGGTGGGACTAACCCATAAAGATTGAATTCTTCTCTCTCTTTTTCGGAAAATGCTGTCCCCTTATTAAGCATTGGATCGCGAATTAGATCTAATCCTCTTTTTTTTACATGAACTATTTTGTGTTCTAACTCGTCAATTTCATAACGTTTAAGTGCCATTTGGCTTTTTACTCCTTATTTATTCATTAAGCGAGAAACAAATCATCAAGCTTAATATGGTTTTTGGCCTTTTTATAATAGTCTGGACTGTGAATGAATTTTCTTTTGTGCAGGATGCGCGGTGCTATTCGCGGAACTGTTAAACTGGCATCCATTAAAAAGAGTATTTTTTCCTCACCTTTTTCTTTCAGCGCCAAATTCAGTGCTTCTTGTAAGTCAGAAAATCCTTTAACAAAAATATTTTCCAATAATTGAGATTCAAGTTTTGTATATGCCCACAAGGATGCCCATTTCATAATTTCTGCCATTTTTGCTGCTTTATGATATCCTAATTTATAACCTTTTTCAATTTTACTAAACACTTCATCAGGATTTCTGGCTTCACTTAATAGCTTTATAAAACTTTCTCCCCCCACACCTTTTCTGCAGCTTGCTACTAAAATGAGGATCCCATTAACATTTAATGCCAGTTTGCTGTTATCTATTGCTTTCTGTGATTGATAAAGGTCGATGTCCATCGGATAGGGTGCAACTGCAACCACGATATCTGCTCTATCCCTTATTTCTACAGAAAAAACATCTTTCGCTTTTTCGCATGCCAGTTTGAACGCCTGGTGCGTTTCTCCGCAAACACAATAATAGATTTTATGGTCTTTATTCAGAACTGTCTGAATTGAAAATATCTGTTTGTCTTTGGCGATAACATCATACGCTTCTTTAATATCTTCTCTAATTGGATTTCCTTCGGTTACAAGAGCTTTTGCAGATGCTTTTAGGGCTAACTCATGATTTTGTTCGATAGTTTTGTATCCGGCAATACCAGGTAAAAAGGACTTTGCTCCACCCGTATAACCTGCAAAATAATGAGGTTCAACCGATGTAATGTAAACTATCTTCTTTGTTTCAATTACCAGTTTGTCAAAATAGACATCCGTACCATTTTTGGTTTTACCAATTAAGATATTTTCTTTTTCATTTTTGGAATCATGAGAAAATATTTTCTTTTCCAATTCATGATAATGGTCTCCGAAAAGTTCGATGTATTCATCTTTGCTTGGTGCTCGATGAGCACCTGTAGCGATCAGAAATTTTATATCCTTTTCTTTAATTTCATCCCAGAGCAGATCAATAATTCTGGCATTTGGAGTAGGTCTGGTGGCATCATTTATAATAAAGAGTAGAGGTTCATCACCTTTGATAAAATCGTCAAAACTCTTGAAATCGACCGGGTTATTGATCGCATCAAAAAGCACCTCTTTTTCAGGTCGAATTTCAACTGTATTTGGATATACTATTTCACCAATATTTTCACTGGGGAGAGTTACTGTTAATTCCTCTCCCCAATACGGAATTCGCAACTCCATTATATAAGATTTTCTGCCTCAATTTTTTCTATCACTTCCCGAACTTTATCGGCAGAGAGATGTAATGCTTGTTTCTCTTCAGTCGTAAGTGATAGTTCGATTATTTCTTCAACTCCATTTTTTCCTATTTTAATCGGTACACCTGAAAATAAGCCATCGATACCATACTCTCCCCTTAAGTAAGCAGAACAAGGTACTATCCTGTTTCGATTGCGAACAACGCATTCCACCATTTCAGCAGCAGAACTGCCAGGTGACCAATAAGCACTTCCGGTTTTAAGGTAGGAAACTATTTCGCCACCAGCTTTTCGAGTACGTTCTATTAATTTATCAATTTTTGCTTTAGGCAACAATTCGGAAACAGGTATACCGTGAACAGTTGAATATCTTGGTAATGGCACCATCAAATCACCATGCCCGCCAAGTACCAGTGCAGTTACATTCCTGGGACTAACTCCCAGTTCATCGGCTATAAAATACCTGAACCTTGAAGAATCCAGAATCCCTGCCATTCCGATCACTTTTTTTAAAGCAAATCCTGTAACTTTTAAGGCGACATAAGCTAAAACATCGAGAGGATTTGTAACAGTTATTAAAACAGCATTGGGTGCATATTTAGCAATACTTTCAGAAACATTTTTCATGATTTTTACATTATCTCTAAGCAAATCTTCCCGTGACATACCCGGAAGACGTGGTTTACCGGCTGTAACAACAACTACATCAGAATCTTTGATCATCGATATATCTGAATAACCATTTATGAATACATCATATCCTCTTATAGGAGAAGCCTGAACAATATCCATGGCTTTACCTTCTGCCCAACCCTTTACCACATCTATCAGAACTATATTTGAAACTCGTTTCTCAGCTAAATAAAGAGCCGTAGCTATACCAACATTACCGCTGCCAATTATACTAACTTTCATGTCAACCTCCTATATACTTAATGATTCAATTGTTTTATCGATCACTTGCGCTGAAGTTTTAAGTTTATCTTTAATATCAAGAGATAATTCTAATTCGATAATCTTTTCAATGCCATTTGTCCCAAGTTGAACAGGTACACCCAAGCACGTATCTTTGAACTCATATTCACCGTCCAGACAGACAGGAACACATAAGATGGCATTTGTGTCGTTGATAATAGCTCCAACTGTTTCAGCAATGGCAGCTCCTGGAGAATACATAGATGTTTGCCTTTTCAATAATGATAAAATTGCAGTCCCTGCTTCCCTTGTTTGATCAATTATTTTATCTACTTCTTCTTTGGGTAACAATTCAGTAATGGGGATACCGCATACTCTGATAAATTCGGGTGGTATGACCATAAATTTATGGTGACCTCCCAAAACAAGTGCGCTTACTTCTACAGGAGTTACTTTGAGTGCCTGAGCAACAAATTCGCAGACTCTGGTAACATCGAGTTTGCCTGAAACTCCCAAAACTTTCTTTCTGTCAAAACCACTCTTTTTCCAGGCATAATAAGTTAATGCAGTCACAGGTTCACTTAGAACAATAATTATCGAGTCGGGTGCGTACTTTTTAACATCTTCGATTATGGGATCAATAATTTTCGCATTTTCTTCCAGTAATTCAAGACGAAGAGTATTTGGTTTTCTTACTTTTCCAGCAGTGATGATTACAATCTTTGAATCTTTAACATCTTCAATATTAGAAGAACCTTCAATTTTAATATCATAACCTCGTAAAGGTGAAGCTTCAGCCAGGTCAAGAGCACTGCCTTGAGCTTTACCATCCATAATATCGATAAGCATAATATTTGCAAATCCTCTCTCAGCAATGTAAAATGCTGCCGACACACCGACATTACCACTACCGATTATTGATACTTTTTCCATTATTCCTCCTTATTAATTTTTTCTACTTCCTGTTTTTCCTTACACCTTCTTCATACAGATCTTTACCGTAAATATCATTTGCCACAATGCAAGGTAAATTCTCGACTTTGAGTTCTCTTATTGCTTCAGTTCCCAAGTCTTCATAGGCTATAATCTTTGCTGCATTAACAGCTTGCGCCATTACAACTGCTGCACCACCGATTGCCGCGAAATAAACACCTTTATTTTTTATCATTGAATCTATAACTTCTTTACTTCTTGGACCTTTGCCGATCATTCCCTTTAAACCTGCATCCAGAAGAATCGGAGAATACGGATCCATTCTGTAGCTGGTTGTGGGACCTGCTGAGCCGATCGGCATACCGGGTCTGGCTGGAGCAGGACCAACAAAATATATTATCTGTCCCTTAACATCAAAAGGAAGTTTCTTGCCTGCTTCTATTAAGTCAACAAGTCTTTTATGAGCAGCATCACGGGCAGTATAAACGGTTCCAGTTATAAGGACTTTGTCACCAATATTGAGTTTTTCCAGATTCTCATCTTTTAGTGGAGTATATAAATGTATTTCTTTAGCCATGCTCTCTCCTTTTATTAGCAACAAACTACACGAACAATAACTAACAAATTATTCATTCGATGTTATGAAATTCGGAATTCTTATGATATCAAAACCTAATTTGTCATTTGGAAAGTTTATCAGAATTCCCAACTTGTAATTTGTTGTTTTTAAATAATTTAATAATTGTGCTTTATGAACATCCGTTATTTTTGAAACACACTTCAGTTCAATGATGATTTTTTCATCAACAATAATATCAGCACAATATTCACCAATTATTTGTCCTTTATAAAATACATTTAATCTCGTTTGAGTTTTTACGATAAAACCCAATAATTCTAATTCAATTCGTAAAGCATTTTCATATACTTTTTCCAAGAACCCGTTTCCCAGATTCTTGCGAACCTCGATACACGCTTTCTTTATTTTGAAAAATTCTTCTTTAAAAATTAAAAAATCGACCATTTTTTTCCTCAGCAACTAAAAACGAACTAAAATCAACATATTTTCTTTATTGTTGGTTTTGTTCGTTGCCAATTTTTATATCACTGCACTTTTATGCCTGTGGACATGACATTGAATGTTTACAGCAACCGGCATTGAGGCTATATGGCAGGGTTTAGCTAATATTTGAACTGCAAGAGCAGTTGTTCTGCCACCAAGTCCCTGTGGACCAATTCCAAGATTATTAACTTTTTCTAAAATCTCTTCTTCTACTTTTGCCCATTTAGGATCGGGATTTTTTTCATTCAACGGTCTGAGAAGAGATTTTTTAGCTAATAATGCACTTTGCTCAAAATTTCCACCCAGTCCAACTCCAACAATAATTGGAGGACATGGATTTCCGCCTGATCTTTGTACTCTATCTACAACAAAATCTATTACACCTTCGATACCGTCAGCGGCTTTCATCATTTTAACTTCACTCATATTTTCCGAACCACCACCTTTGGCTGCCAAAGTTATTTTTAGCTTATCTCCCGGAACAATATCTAAATAAATAATTGCCGGAGTATTATCTTTTGTATTTTTCCTGTCGATTATCGGATCATCAACCATGGATTTTCGCAGGTAACCTTCTTTGTATCCCTGACGAACTCCCTCATTGATAGCATCGTAAAAATCGCCACCCACCAGGTGTACATCCTGTCCGAGCTCTATAAAAAAAACAGCAACGCCAGTATCCTGACATAAAGGCATCTTTTTTTCAACAGCAAGTTTATGATTCTCAAATATTATTGATATGATCTCTTTTGCAATCTGAGATTCTTCCTTTTCCTGAAATTCTTTGAGTTTTTCTACTACATCATCTCCAATGTAAATACTTGCATCGATACAAAGTTCCTTCACAATCGGAACGATCTTATTAACATTTATTTCTCTCATAAATTCTCTCTCGATCATTTCTTATTTTTTTTCATTTTTCTGTTTAAAATATTTGAATGCTTTTTCTATAGAGGCAAAACCTTTATATGCTTCTCCAATATGATAATTTGAGACCAGCGAATCGATATCATCTTCATTCATGGCGCTTTCAACACCAAAAGTATACATCAATTCCTGATCGTTTATCAGAGTATACATCTTATCCATTGCTCCGCGATGTTCAGGATCAATATCAAGAACCTTCTTGAAACACATAAGAGCTTCTTTTATCTCTGCAAGACCCAAATATGATTCACCGAGATGGTAATTCACTGAGACAATGTTCGGGTCTTCACGTAAAATTTCTTTAAGACATTCAATTGCTTTTTCATATTTTCCCATAGCTTTATAGGAAATTGCCAAATGATAAAATCCCAAAGTACTATTCTTATTCTTTTCCTGTAATTTCTGAAAAAATTCGATACTTTTTTTAATGCGTCCGACATGGTAATATGAAAGAGCGATCCAATAATAAGCCATATGAAGATCCGTATGAAGGTCTATCACACGACCCAGAACTTCAATAGCTTTATAGAATTTCGTTGCTCGGAAATAACAAATTCCAAGACGGTATAAGCCGGATACGTAATTTGGTTTAATTGAAATGACTTTTTCATACATTTCAATTGATTTTTTTATATCACCAAGAATATAATAAATATCAGCAAGGCTTATCCTTGAATTTATATTATCCGGATCTTTATCTAATATCTTATTGTACTCTTTGGAAGCCTTCAATAATTCTCCCTGCATTTTATATTCTTCTGCAATTGTGACGATTTTATTTATGTCGTTCATATTAACCCTCTTTTGTTTAAATATTATTTGTTGAAAACATCTCGAACTTTCACTCCTACATTAGCAGGAGAATCAACCACGGTAACTCCAGCTTTTGCCAATGCATCCTTTTTTTCCTGTGCTGTACCTTTACTTCCGGCAATGATAGCTCCAGCATGTCCCATTCGTTTTCCTTTGGGAGCAGTACTTCCCGCTATGAAAGCCACTACAGGTTTCGTAATATTTCCTTTAATATATTCCGCTGCTTGAATTTCCATATCACCACCGATCTCACCGATAATAACTATAGCTTTTGTTTCTTGGTCTTTTTCAAAAAGCTTTAAAAGATCAATGATAGTAGTTCCTATTATCGGGTCTCCCCCGATACCTATCGCAGTTGTAATTCCCAGACCCGCCAGAACCACCTGGTTTGCCATTTCGTAGGTAAGTGTTCCAGATTTGGAAATCAAACCTATCGTGCCTTTTTTAAACACAAAACCCGGCATAATTCCAACCTTAGCTTCATCTGCCGTAATAATTCCCGGGCAGTTTGGTCCTATCAATGTAACATTATGGTTATCAGTAAATTTTTTGGCAATAATAACATCACGAGTTGGGATGCCTTCGGTTATGCAAACGATCACTTTGATCCCTGAAGCAGCAGCTTCCATTACAGCATCTGCAGCAAAAGCAGGTGGAACCAGAATTAACGATGTGTCTGCTTTTGTAGCTTTTACGGCTTCTTTAACTGTATGGAAAACAGGTTTCCCCAGATGGGTTTGACCACCTTTACCAGGAGTAACACCACCCACTATATTTGTGCCATAAGCAATACACTGTTCTGCATGAAATGTCCCTTCCTTTCCAGTAAAACCCTGAACAATCACTCTGGAAGATTTGTTGACTAAGATACTCATCGGTCACACTCCTTTTACAGCTTTTACAACTTTTCTGGCAGCATCGCCAAGGTCGGTTGCAGAAATGATATTAGTTAAACTGGAATTTCCAATTATCTCAATTGCTTCTTTGGCATTTGTTCCGTCCAGCCTGACCACAATCGGAACTTCAACTTTGATTGTTTCTGTAGCTTCCAGAATACCGTTTGCAATCCTATCACATCGAACAATGCCACCAAAGATATTAACCAGAATCGCTTTCACATTCGAGTCTTTGAGGATTATCTCAAAACCTTTGGCAACCGTGCTTGCACTGGCTTTGCCACCAACATCCAGGAAATTTGCAGGTTCACCGCCTTCCAGTTTGATAATATCCATTGTAGACATTGCCAATCCTGCTCCATTTACCATACAGCCTACATTGCCATCGAGTTTTACATAGCTTAATCCATAATTGTTAGCTTCGATTTCTGCCGGGTCTTCCTCATCGAAATCCCGCATTTCCGAAATATCCGGATGCCGGAAAAGAGCGTTATCATCAAATCCCATTTTGGCATCGAGAGCAATAAATTTATCATCGGCAGTCAAAACCAAAGGATTAATCTCTACAAGGCTTGCATCATTCAAAGTATAAACTTTATAAAGTGCTTTAGCAAATTTGCCAAATTCTTTTATCTGCTCTTTCGTTAAATTCAAACCAAATGCTAATTCGCGAGCATGATATCCCTGAAACCCAGTGAGAGGATCAATTTCTACTTTGATGATTCTTTCAGGTGTTTCTGCAGCTACTTTTTCAATTTCTACTCCGCCTTCGGTAGAAGCCATCATCACAGGCAGCTCTTTTGCTCTATCCAGAACCATTCCTAAATAGAGTTCTTTTTTTATGTCAATACCGCCTTCAATATAAGCTTTTTTTACTAATTTCCCAGCAGGTCCGGTTTGATGTGTCACCAGGGTCATCCCAATTATGTCAGAAGCATATTTTTCCACTTCATCGATGGATCTGGCAAGTTTAACTCCACCACCTTTTCCTCTTCCTCCTGCGTGGATTTGAGCTTTTACTACCCAGATGTTTCCCCCGATTTCTCTGGCAGCATCTTTTGCGTCTTCGGCTTTTTCGACCATCTTCCCTTTTGGAATTGGAACACCATATTTAGCAAAAATCTGCTTTGCCTGATATTCGTGAATATTCATCTAACCTCCATAGGTTAATATTACAAATACAATTTATTTAAAGAGCGATTGTTCATCAATGATTTTTTGAGATATAATTGGAATAGCATCTTCAACATCTGTTGTGCATGTTTCAGAAAGAGTAGATGTATCAGTAACTTCTACCGCATAAATTTCTATAATAGAAGGTAATTTATCACCGTGTTGTTTAATAATTTCAAAAGCTTCAAATAAGCTGATATCGTGTGGTTGAGCATGATGTCGTGTTTTTCTAAATTCTTCAAAAGTAAATTTATGAAGCTTTCCGGGTTTAGCTTTTCCGGTTTTTATGGAATCAATTAAAATAAGTTTATCATAACCAATTATCTCATCAATGACTCTGAAGCCAGCAGCGCTGGCTTTAGAGACATCAATATTTTTGCACTTTTCTTTTATTTTTTGTGCTATTTTTATTCCTACTCCATCATCAGTTAAAATCGTATTTCCCAATCCTAAAACCAGTGTTTTCATTAGACAAGTTAATCTCTTCTAATAGATTGAATTATGTCATTTCACATCATTGATTCGTATAAAAGATCAAGAAGATTTTTTACTTCAATTTTCCCACCAAGTTTTTCCACAGCATTCTTAAGATTAAACTCACAAGTGGGACAAAGTGTGGTTAAAACTTCGGCGCCAGTTTCTATTGCTTGTACTACACGGTTTTCAGCAAGTTTTTCAGCTAACTTATCATCTGATACTAATAATCCTCCGCCACCGCCGCAACATTCAGCTTGTTTGCCATAAGTCGGCATCTCAACCAATTCCGAGCAAATTCTTTTCAGAATATCTCTGGGTTCATCAACCATACCCATTCCCCTTGCCACATTACAAGGATCATGATATGTTACCTTAATATTTAACTTTTTTAATTTACCTTTATAATCAGGCAATCTTTCTACTATTTCATCAATAATATATTTAGCTTTTAAATCAGGATATTTTGCCCTGATAAAAAATACACAGGTAGTACAAGCACAGATAAATTCTTCATTTTTATCCGGGAGCGTTTCTCTGAATTTATCTTGTTGATTAGAAAATCCTTTCTTATCACCCAGAACAGCAAATGGCATACCGCAGCAAGATTCATTAAATGTTTTTGTCTTTACTCCAAGTTTTTCCAGTATTATTAGATATTTCTCGGAATCTTCTTTTCTCTCAACAAGTCTGCAACCCAATAGAACTGCCTTATCACCTTCAAACACCGGAGGTTTGATTTCTTTTCCAAAAATATTTCCACTCTTCTCAATCTTTTTAAGAAGTTCTTTATGTGAATCGGATGAATAACCTGCTTCAAACAAATCTGCTCTTACTGCTCCCATTATATCAGGAACCGATATATCTGCTGAACATCTTTCAACACAATCTCTGCAAAAAGTACACTGAAACAATTTTTCTGCGATATATTCCGAAGGTTCAAGCTCACCAGTCAGTAATCCATAAGCTACAATTAATTTACCTCTTGCTCCATCTATCTCCCAACCAAGTTCCTTAAAAACAGGGCAACCTTCAAAACAATAGGCACATCTTATGCATATATTTAGTTCATTTTCCCAATCTTTTATATATTTGGCTTTCATTTTCCCTCCAATTTCACGGTGTATCTTAATTTTGTTGCAGTGACCCAATCATCAGGTGCATCCATTAACTTACCGGGATTTAAAATATTATTCGGATCTAAAGCCTTTTTTAAAGCTCGCATTAATTCCAGCGATTCATGCTTTTCTCTTTTAAATGCCGGAGCTTTTGATATTCCGATCCCGTGTTCCGCTGAGGTCGTTCCTCCGACAGACCTTACAAAATTGTAAATTTCAAAAACAGCTCTTTTTGCATCTTCCCATTGTGTTTTTTTTATTGGATCCATCAGGATTTTGGTATGCATACATCCGGAGCCACAGTGACCATAAGCAGTCATGATCACATTATTGCGTTTGGCTATTTCGTGAATCTTTTTTGCCATATCAGCCATTTTTGAATAGGGAACAGCCATATCATCTGCTAAAGAAGTGCAAACATAACCTTCTTTATATCTTGATAAAGATGGAAATAATTTTTTCCTGCCGGAGAATATGCGCGTTCGTTCTTTTGCATCATAGCTCAGTTCTAAACCAAAACCTTTGTGTTTTTTGCAGATTTCCATCATTCTTTTAACTTCGATATCCACACCTTCTTTTGCCATACCATCAGCTTCAAACATAAGAATTGCTTCCACATCAGGAAGTCCTAAATCCAGCGCTTGATTTACAGCTTTTATGGCAATATTATCCATCAACTCAAGCATCGATAAAATTATACCGCTGGACATTATTTCTGAAATTGCATTTCCAGCTTCTTCGAGTTCATTGAATTTAGCTATTCCCAGGCATCTGAATTTTGGAATGGGAACAAACTTCAGGGTTGCTTCCACAATTATTCCCAGAGTTCCTTCAGAACCGACCATTAACCTATCAATTTGATAACCAGTAGCTTCCACACGAGTTTTTGCTCCTAAATGAATCAAATCTCCATTTGCCATTACTACTTTCATACCGAGAACAGAATCCCGCACAGCTCCATATTTAACAGACCTCACACCGCTGGCATTGTTGGCAATTTCTCCACCAATTGTAGCAATCCTGCTTGAAGCCGGAGCTGGAGGATAGAAAACATTATGGGGTTTCAAAGCACGATTCAGGTCATCATCCACAACACCGGGTTCGACTCTGACAAATGTATCCTCAAGATTTATCTCCAGAATTTTATTCATTTTCTTCAAATCCATAATTATTCCACCCTTGATGGGAACAGCCTGACCGGACATACCCGAGCCTGCTCCCCTGGCAATAACCGGTATCAACCTTGGATTTGCATAACGCATAACATTTTGAACTTCTTCTATTGTGTGTGGTCTTACCACCACCCAGGGCATGGCTTGATGAACTGATGAGTCAGAACCATATACATACAAATCGGCTTTGTTATCTTTTACATTTTCTGCGCCTACGATTTCTTTTAACCTTTGTACACCTACAAGTCCCAAAATAACCTCCTTTTTAATTCTCGTTCCCAATCCCCTGATTGGGAATGTATTTTAAACAAAGCTTCAAGTATGTTCCCAAACGGGAGTTTAGGAACAAGCTAATTATATTAACTTATCTCAAAGTTCCGTGATATTTGGTTGTAAGTTGTTTTGCTTTTACTGCATCCGGAATATAATCAGGAAGAACCATTGGTGATATTTTTGATCTATCGATTCCTAATTTTTTTACATCTTTTTCGTATTCATAAATATGATCCAGAGTAAGTTTACCGATCTTTGCACCTTTGGCATAATCTGCTGCAAATTTTCCGGCTCTTCTTCCAAAAATAATCAGATCAAGCTGCGAATTTCCCATTAATCTATTACGTCCGTGTAATCCACCGGAAGCTTCACCGGCAACGAAAAGACCGGGAATATTTGTTTCACATTGTGCATTAATTTCCACTCCGCCATTCTGATAATGAAGGGTAGGATAAACCAGAATCGGTTCTGCAATCATATCCACATCGAACCTGGCAAATTGTCTGACCATAGCCGGAACACTTGCCTGTATTGCCCCCTTGCCATTTATCTGGTCGATCAAGGGAGTGTCTAACCAGACACCGATATGTCCGGAAGGTGTTTTAATACCTTTTTTCCGTTCCAAACATTCCCTGATGAAAGCTGATGATTCAACATCGCGGGGTTCAAGTGGATTAACGAATGGTTCGGCTTTTTTATTCAAAGGTTGAGCACCCAGAGCTCTCAATTTTTCTGTACAGAGAAATCCGATAATCTGCTGTGGATAAATCGCTCCGGTCGGATGATATTGAACAGAATCCATATACATAAGTTTTGCTCCGACTCTATAACTTATTACCAAACCGTCTGCTGTGGCTCCGTAATGATTGGTAGTTTCATAGTTTCTGATATGAAGCCTGCCAAAGCCACCTGTTGTGATAATTGTTGCTTTTGCTTTAATTGTAAAATATTCTCTATTTTCCAGATGGTAAAGGACCGCTCCCGAGACTTTGCCGGTGTTATCTTTTATCAATTCCACCACAGGTTGATGTTCCAGGATTTTTATATGATCCGGTCTATTCAAGACTTCATCTCTTAAAGTAGCACAAATTGCTGCTCCTGTGTAGTCTCTGGCAGAATGCATTCTCAGGCGACTTGTTCCACCACCTGATTTTGTGATCATTGTTCCATCGGGATTTCTATCGAACATTACGCCGTGGTCTTTCAGCCAGTTTATTCCATCGGGAGCTTCAGCAGTGAGAGCTCTAACAAGTTCCGGTTTATTTTCAAAATGACCGCCACCGATAGCATCCAGATAATGTAAAACAGGCGAATCGTCAGGTCTTACAGCAGCCTGAATTCCGCCCTGAGCCATCATAGAATTGGAATCACCGATCCTGAGTTTTGTTACCAGAAGAACATCGACACCATTTTCTTCGGCAAGCAGAGCTGCTGCAAATCCCGCTGAACCTGCTCCAATAACCAGAACATCAGTTTCATAATCCAGTTTGGTCAGGTCAAAATCCTTGGGATCAATTCTGGAATATGTTTCTAAAAGGTCTGCAACTTCAGTTGTAAGTTCTTCTCCTTTATTGGGACCGATCCTAATTTTGCGGCGTGCATCGGGTTGATAATCGGGGTGAAATTTATTTAAAACTACTTCCCGCTCTTTTTCCGTCATCATTGAATATATTTCTTTGCCGGATTTTACTAATTTTAGTCTCTCGGATCTGGTCTTTTTAACTTTTTTAATTGATTCTTGCATACTTTCAGGATACATAATTTTTCTCCTAATGATCAAAGAGTTTAATATCTCTTGAATAATATCTTTCTTTTAATTTTTTCAGATTCATTTTTACAAGTTCATCTAATTCTTTATCATATTTTTCTTCTGCAATTTCCTTTACGCGACTTGTAAGGTCTTTACTTTCCGGTAAGAGATATCTTCCGCAAAGACGACGAGCCAGCATAGCAGAATTATATTGAACGATTTCTGCCGGACAACGCAGTGCACAAAGTCCACATCTGATGCAGTCAAAGGAAAGATCGGCAGCTCTTTCAATATCTCCTCTTATTAATGCCTGAACATAATCCATAACTTCCAGGTCTTGCGGACATACTTTAGAACAAGTATTACAGGCAACACAACGGAAGACAATCGGATAATTATCTTTAATCGCTGTAATATCAGGTTTGAGTTTTGTAATGTCGTAAACCGGTTTTTCTGCAGGAACAAACGGAATCTGTGCAAGGTACATTCCATCTGAGACAACAGTTTGACAGGCGAGACCTGCTTGCAGTTTATAATCTCCTTTTTCCCTATAAATCGTGCCGCAGGCTCCACAAAAACCTTCTCTGCAACCCACTCCATGAGTTAATTGAAATCCGGCATATTCCAGGGCATTGATGATCGTTAAATCTTCCGGTACATCAAAACCTTCTCCCAGGACAACGATTTTTACCATTTTTACTTTATCTGCCATTATTTATCTCCCTCCTTCCCGATCATTTTGGGAATTAGTTCTAAATTTATTTTTTCCATTTTTTATTCTCCGAGTTCAGTTAATTCTTCTTCTTTAAATATCATAACAGGTATAATTTCTTCTACATCTTTACCCGGTAGATAATCAAAGAGTTGACGTGTTTCTTCCCCTGTTTTCTGGAAAATAGCAGCAACAGGAATATCTACCGGGCATACATCTGTACACATTCCACAGCCTACACAGGAGAAACTCATATGTGTTAATCGTCCAATCTGAAAAAATAT
>DAOUUD010000043.1 GCA_030668345.1 Candidatus Cloacimonadota bacterium
GGAAAGAGTCACTCCCCTCTCTCCGACAGCAGTTTTATAACCCTGTTCAAAATCCATTATCACATCGTGAATAGATGCAATTTGCGCTGCCTGGAAGACATCGTCATCTTTTGTTTTTTTCTTTGCCAGCCCGATGTTCTCCTTTATAGTTCTGGAAAACAGGAACGGTTCCTGCAGCACAATTCCTATATTCCGGCGCAAGGTCTTCTTACTGATCGACCTGATATCCACACCGTCTATCGTGATCGAGCCACTTTGATAATCGTACAACCTGGGCAGAAGATTTACCAGTGTAGTTTTACCGGAACCTGTGGGACCCAAAATGGCTATGGTCTGTCCCTTTTCTGCTTTGAAGGAAATATTCTTCAATATCGGTTTTCCTTCATCATATTGGAAGGAAACATTCTTATATTCGATCTCACCTTTTATTTTTTCCAGAGAAGAACCTTCATCTAAATCTTCTATCGGTTCATCCAATATTTCCTGGATACGTTCAACAGAGACCTGTGCTTTTCCCATATCGGTAAGAACTCTTCCCATCTGACGGATCGGCCAGAGCAGCATTCCCACATAAGATGAGAACGCCATCAGAGTTCCCAGACTGATGATGCCTTTTGCTGCCCAGTAAGTTCCCAGGATCACAACCGCTCCGATCTGCATAAGGCTGAAAAAATCCGATACCGACCAATACCACGCCAGAAGACGAATGAGATGATATGTCTTATCACGATATTCTACATTTTTTCCATCGAACTTATCTATCTCAAATTTCTGGCGGGCAAAGGCACGAACCACTCGTACTCCAGTCAGGTTTTCCTGCAAAACGGTGGAAAGTCTTCCTTCTGATTCATCTGACTCTTTGAATGCTATTTTCACTTTTATAAAGAACAAAACCGCAAATGCAAATATCAAGGGAACCAGTGAAAGCGAGATAAGTGTCATCTTCACATTCATAGGCAACATGAAAGAAAGTGCAAAAGTTAACATAAACAATGCTCTTCCAACTTCTACTAACTGGATAGCAAGAAACCTGCGGATAGTTTCCAGATCCGATGTACAGCGCTGGATCAGGTCTCCCGTCTTTGCCTTCACATGATATTCAAATGGCAGATATTGCAGATGATCGTATAATTTATCGCGTATATTCTGCACAATGGATTCCGAAGCAACTGCCGACCATTTTCCTTTGAAGAACAAAAATATTCCACGTGAAAGAGTAAGTAAAATCAGGATGAAACTACACATCCAAAGGCTTTGAGCAAGAATGCTCTTTCCACCCAAAAAATGGAATATACTTTCAAATGCCGGAGCCATCCAACCTTGTATCTGCATTGGTTTATCACCAATTATCGAATCTATTGTCACGCGCAATATCATAGGCCAGATAAAGCGGATGAACGTGGCAAATCCAATAGCAGCTATCGAGAAAACATACAACGATCTGCTGCCTTTCATAAAATTCCAAATTAATTTAAATTTTTTCATAGTAACTTCCTCTTCAAACCCCCTTTAGTTCCCCCTTACAAAGGGGGATTCAATCGGTTTTTTATTAATTATAATTCCGTATAACTCCCCTTAACAAGGGGAGACTAAGAGGGGTTATTAGAAGCTTTTCCCAAAACTTCTTCTTTTAATAATTTCATCACTTACTTTATTCCTTTCTGATTAAACCAGCATTATGATTTTTCCACAAGCATCTTCTATTAACATCTTTTTTACAAAAAAAAAAGCTCGAAAGGGCTTCCCCCTTCGAGCTTTTTGTACTTAACTTCTTTTATTTTTAGATACAAAAATAGTGGGATCTGCCCATGTTTATACATTAGACCAATCCCACCAATATATATATTATCGGCTTTTTACAAGCCTACGAATGAATACAAAGGTTTAACAGGATCAGTCGCCTGTTATACAGAACTGCCTTGCGGAGTTCTGATGAGTTTAATATTAATCATGAATACCTCCTTTTATTTATTTGCGTTTTACTTTGCAACGCACGCCTATCTTTATATAGGCTTTTTATGTCAAGAATTTTTCTGAATCTTTTTTTTAGAATAAAATATTTCTCTGAAAATATTTCCCCGACGTTTTTTATAACTGTTTATTTTAGTAGTAAGTTACAATCCGATAATATCTCCAGAACCTTTTGCTTTTAGAAAACTCAACTTCAACCACTCTTTTGCCTCACTTTCATTTTCAAAAGGCTGGCTTGTACAGAATGAATCGTCCGTAGCAAAGAAGCGCCAAAAATATTCATTGCTATCTTCCATGTTGATCAGTTCCAACTTAAATACATTACCCAGATTTACGAACTTTTTTTCATCTATGCTGAACATTATCATACAACACCTCACTCAATTTTTTTTAACAACATATATGCAAAAATAACCTTGAACATGATGTGTCAAAGAAAAAATCTTGCAAAGAATTGGCTGTTTTCATAGTTTAGTATACAGAAATTAAATAGAAGGCAATAGGTTAGGTGATTTGTGGGTTTTAAAAGAAATCTTTACCGGACAATAAACAGAAATAAGCACGTCATCCAGTTACTAAAGAACATACTGTTTATCTGCTGTGTTGTGATAGCAGGAGCTACAGTGATGCTGGCTGTGGAACATCAGAAAGCCGGTGGTGATATCAAGAATTTCTTTGATGCGATCTGGTGGTCTCTGGTTACTATAACCACAGTGGGTTATGGCGACCTGGTTCCCAAAACTTTCTGGGGCAGGATCATTGGAATTGTATTTATCTTTCTTGGATTCACAATATTTTCCACATTTACAGCTTTTATCGCCAGTACTTTTATAGATAAAAAAATAAAGGAGAGAAAAGGTTTGAATAAAATACGTGAAAGAAACCATATATTGATCTGCGGCTGGAATGCCAGTGCAAACAAAATACTGGATTTCATCAGCAAGCTCGATCCTGCTCAGATCCCGAATATCGTGTTGATAAATGAACTGGATGAAGGTAAGATCTCAGCTTTTCAAAATCATTATCCCGACCTTGATATTAAATTCATCAATGGTGATTTTACAAACCAGGAAGTTCTTTTAAAAGGAAATATAAAAGAAGCTCAGCATATAATCCTGCTCTACGATGAAAGTAAACCCAATTCTGCTCCATCGGACGAACGCACGATAATCGCTTCTCATAACATTGCATATCTCAAGCTGAAAGGAAAGATAACCATGCAGCTTTACGATGAAAAATATCTTCCAAATATTCGTAGGGAAAAGGTTAACAATGTTATTATCTTTGATGAGGTAGGTGGAAACTTATTGGCAAATTCTACCATAAATCCTGCTGTACCGGACTTCATCCAGGAAATCCTGAAATTCAGCGAGGGAAAGGGGTTTAAAGAAGTAGATATTCCCGGTGAATTTGTAACCAAAACATTCGCTGAACTGACAGAATTCCTGAAAAAAGAACGCGATCTTATCCTGCTGGGTATTGTCTCTATTCATCCCGAAGTTTCTATTGAACAGGTACTCTCCGATGATACATCCAGCATCGATAAATTCATTAAACAACAATTCGAGCTATCCGGTAAAAAATTCAAGAGCGGCGAAACAAAAAGCAATATCAAGATCAAACCGGAAGATGAATATATAATCCAGGAAACAGATAAAGCTATTGTATTGTGAGGAAATTATGGACCTGAAATTTTTAAAAAAAGTCAGTCTTTTACAAGACCTTACTTCGGAAGAACTTGAAATCTTTGCTAAAAAATTGAAATTGGTCAGATTCAAAGAAAATGATGCAATTATTACAGAAAACAAATTGAGTGATAAATTATTCATTCTCTATTCCGGTGAAGTATGCATTTCCAAGAAAATGACCATGATAGATGAGCAGGAACAAATAGATAAAACATTTATTGTATTAAAATCGATGTATCATGTTTTTTTTGGAGAAATAGGATTATTGGGATTCCAGAAACGAACTGCTACCGCTACTGCCAAAACAGATTGTGAACTCTTTACAATAAACCAGCAGGATTTCATGAACATTTGCATCGATCATCCCACGATAGGATTCAAAGTACTGCTGGAAATATCCAGAAAATTATCATCGATTCTGGAAAAAACAAATGAAGATGTTCTAAAGTTGACCACTGCTCTAATTTATGCTTTGAAGGGATGATCAACTTTATCATTCTTCTTCACATTTTATCATTTTAATAAAAAAACCAGAAATATTATTTTATCCTCGATTTATATCTTACATTTTTGCAATTAGTTATGTTTTATTAATTATTATGGTACAAAATATGCATCTTTATAAGATGAAGTTTTTTCGGGCATTCTCCTCTGCCTGTTAATCTCTTCGTAATTCTCCCCCTATGATTACGAAGAGATTTTTTTATTGATTAAATTCGGAGTGATAATAATTTGTATCACAAATCAAATTGGGAAGGAATTATGAAAAATTTGATCATCTTTACCACTAAATATGGCAGTGTGGAAAAAAGTGCCAATTTACTGCAGGAAAAAATGAACGGTGAAACCAAGATAGTGAACCTGAAAAAAGAAACTGTTCCTAACATCGATTCTTTTGATAACATCATTCTGGGGGGATCGGTTTATATGGGAAGAACCCAGAAAGAACTGATGAAATTTGCCAGGGTCAATCTGCAGAAACTTCTGGAAAAGCGAGTCGGTCTATTCCTGAATTGTGCCGAAAATACCGAAAAGAAATATGAGCAATGCAAAAACTGCTTCCCGGCAGAGTTGTACGACAAAGCAATTGTAAAGGGTTTCTTCGGTGATGAGATAACCTGGGAAAAGTGCAGTTTCTTTCATAAACTAATAATAAAAAAAATCAAGAAATCGAAAGAAAGTTATTCTAATATAGATATGGAAGAGATCGCTAAATTTGCTGAACAGATGAATTCGTAGAGACTACTGCTATTTCAATCATCCTCTCTCTCATTGATTTAATCGTCTAGTTTAAGCCATAACAGAACCTATAAATTTATTCCTTTACAAACAAACCTGCCTGTTAATCTTTTTATTGGAGGATTTTTCAATGCGATATCCGGGATATTATATTATCATTGCACTGGCACTTGTTTTTATTGTGCTGGTTATCTTTCCGAATCTGACAATTTACCATCATAAAGTTATTTATAAGAATTTCCGTATTTATTCCGATAAAGAAATAGATGATAATATCTACCAGATCCTGGATGAAGTGGAAAAGAAACTTACCCGCTCGGAGATATATAACGAGAAAGTGAAATACAGGATGTATCTCAGCAGCAGTATCAAATTATATGCCACCTTTGTTCCGGGACAGAAAGATGCTTTTGCTGCCGCTTTTCCTATCTTCAAGAATATATTCGTTTCTAAATCGGATATAAAAAACAACAAGGTTTATAGAGATGCAGAAGAAGATAATGAAAGATCGCTCTCCAGCGTTCTTGCTCATGAAGCAACTCACATTCTCATCGAAAAAAAGATCGGGATACATGGCAACCGGAAATTGGCAATCTGGAAAAAAGAGGGATATTGTGAGTATATAGGCGGAGAGGGTGCATTCGATCTAAATGCCGGCATTAAAATGATCTATAATGGCGTCAATTCTGCTTCTCCTGCCTTCCAATATCTTAAATACAGATTGCTGGTGACCTATCTTTTGAATGAGAAAAAACTCGATTTTGAAGCTTTGGTCAATACAACGATCAACCAGAACCAACTGGAAATTGAGTTGCAGGATTACCTGCGAAAAAACTACAGGTTATGACGTGAATAAATTAATTTCTTGATATGAAATACTTAATATTATTTATTCGTCCTGTTTAATAATTTGGAGGTAGGAATTATGTTGAAAGAAAATTTAGTTGATCTATTTTCTTCGAGCCTGAAGAATAACCGGGATATTAAAGTATCAAATGCTTCGTTTATCCAACCTCCTCTTAATAATAAACCGGAGTAAAAAATGATAAAAGTATTAGTATTAATTCTGATATTGTTTGCAGTAATTGTAGCAGGATACTATTTCCTGAACAAACCAACCCCGATAGAAGAAGATTTTTCCAGTATCGATACAATACAAGACCCTGTGCAATCTTCACTCTGGTCAAATGAACCGGTCATGATCTCAAAAAAAAACCTGCAATTGAAATTAACACCACAAGCTACATATAAGATCGGAGCTATTGTCCTGAGCAAAAAGAAATACAGTTCAGACTGGTCCAGCCATATATCTCCTTATGACCTGGCTCTGGGTTGGGGTGGAGTATCACGGCAGGAAAACCTGGATCATATCAAATTCAAACAGGTTCTCCGCTGGTACCGTTACCGCTATGATGCTCAATGCCCTATCTCTCAGGATTATATATCTAAACATTCTTCGAATCACCATATCATTCCTGCCAATTCCAACATCGCCAAAGCAGTTAAGTCTATCAGGAAAAAAGACATCGTGGAATTAGAAGGTAAACTGGTGAATGTGAAAGGTAAATACAAAGGGAAACCGGTTAACTGGAATACCAGTACCACACGAGATGATACAGGCAACGGTTCCTGCGAAATACTGTATGTAACCAAAATTAAGATAGGTCATTACATTTACAGGTAGAAAATTAAAGTATATTGAAGTAATAGCGGTGAAAGAAAATCTATGATAAAATATGAAGTTGTTTTTCCCGATTATACTAATTGCATAATAAATCTGATGTCATCTATTCTACAGAATTATAACGTTCCCATTGAACATCCACCCTTAAAACAGTTAAACATTTCGGAGCTGAAAAGTAGAAAGAATATCATTCTGATGATATTCGACGGGTATGGCTATAATCTTTTAAAAAAATACTCTCAAACTTCCAGTTCATATCTTGCTAAGCACCTGGTAGATTCGATCACTTCCGTTTTCCCATCTACAACTACCTCGGTTATAACAAGCTTTCGTACAGCAAAAACACCACTGGAACATGGAGCTCTGGGTTGGACTATGTTTTTCAAAGAGTATTATAAATTCATAGATTTTCTTCCAAACTGGGACAGCATCACCGGAAAAGAGATCGACCACAAAAGATATCGAACTTATGAAAAAATGAAATTTGAAAATATTTTCCAAAAGATCCACAAAGCAGATCCTTCGGTAGAATTGTATAACATCTATGCTAAATATCTTTCCAAAAAACCCTACTCGGAAACTGTTTCTCTGCCTTCTACCATAAAATCCTATAAAACCACCAAACAACTCTTTAATACTGTGGAGAAAATAGTAAAAAAGAAATCAACTTCCAGGAAGTTCATAATGAGCTATTCGGCAAACCCGGATGGATTGGAACATAAAAACGGAATACATTCAAAAAACGTAGAGAATTACCTGAAAGAGATCGACATTGCTTGTGAAAAATTAGCTCATAAATTGAAAGGTACAAATACATCAATTCTTATAACTGCCGATCATGGACTGGTGGATGTGAATAAATACTTTTATGCAAACGAAGATGAAGAACTTTTCGACTGCCTGATATTACCCACAATGCCGGAACCGCGCTTTATCTCCTTTTTTGTCAAGAAACACAAATTTGATAAATTCCAGGATGTGATACAAAAATACAAAGATAAATTCCTGATTCTTACAAGAGATGAATTTTTGGCGAAAGGCCTTCTGGGAAAAGGTAAGATGCATCAGAGAATAGACGATCTATTAGGTGATTTTGTGGGAATTGCAACTTCTGATGCTGCCATAAAAACGGTTTACGAACAAAATGGAAAATGGGAAAAAGAATTTCTGGCACATCATTCCGGACTTACCTCAGATGAAATGATAGTTCCACTTATAAGGATTAACGTGTGATATTATGAAAAGAAAAAACACTATCGCTTATATAGAAGCAGTGAGTTCCATACTTTTGAACATTATTCTGTTTGGTTTCAAATTCTGGATTGGAATAATATCTTCTTCGGTTGCTATGATTGCAGATGCCTGGCACACTCTCTCCGATTCCTTCTCTTCGATAATTGTTCTGATCGGCATTAATATATCCAATAAGCCGCCAGATAAGGAACATCCATATGGACATGGCAGGGCAGAACTAATTGCTACTGTTATAATCGGTACCATTCTTGCCCTTGTCGGTGGAAATTTTCTTCTTGAATCCATTCGGAAATTTCAGGCTCAGGAAGGAGCATTATTCGGAAAACCGGCATTGATAATAACCGGTATTTCCGTGATAATAAAAGAATTAATGGCTCAATTTGCTATCTGGGGTGGGGAAAAAACCGGGTCGAAATTGCTGATAGCAGACGGCTGGCATCATCGCAGCGATTCCTTTTCATCTCTGGTTATTCTGATCGGTATCTTGTTGGGAAGATTCTATTGGTGGGCAGATAGTGTTCTGGGTCTTCTTATGTCCCTGCTGATATTCTATGCATCTTATGAAATTCTTAAAGATTCGATAAGTGCATTGATCGGAGAAAAACCGGACAAGGAATTAATGGATAAATTAATAGAACTTGTAAAATCTCGAATAAATATACCCGTTCATTTACATCACATTCATGCTCATAATTATGGTGACCACAAAGAGATCACATTCCATATTGAACTTCCACCAAAAATGAGTTTGAAAGAAGCTCATAAGATAGCAGATGAAATGGAAATCCTTATTCGTTCTGAACTCAAAATAGAATCCACTATTCATATTGAACCATTAAGTTAAAATGAAACAGCAGAGAAAAGCTTACATTTATGCAATACTATCTGTATTATTGTGGTCAACTGCAGCTTCTGCCTTCAAGATCACATTGCGATATCTAACCACCATTCAATTACTGTTCTTCTCTTCTTTAACAGCAGCAATGGCATCATTCATCATTTTGTTATTCCAGCGTAAGCTAAAACTTTTAGCTTCTTTTTCTGCCGGAGATTACCTGCACTCAGCCGTACTTGGCATGCTGAATCCTTTTATTTATTATATTATTCTTTTCAAGGCATACACATTACTTCCTGCCCAGGAAGCTCAACCTCTCAATTTCATCTGGCCTATTATGATAGTAATACTTTCTATTCCTTTATTGAAACAGAAAATATCCATTAAAAGCATTGGAGCTATTTTCATCAGTTTTTTTGGTGTTATCATAATTTCTACCCACGGAAATCCGCTTAACCTGAAATTTGAAAATCCATATGGAGTGATATTGGCACTTTCAAGCGCTGTAGTATGGGCTCTTTTTTTTATTTTTAATATCAGGGATAGAAGAGATGAAATTGCCAAACTTTTTCTCAGTTTCAGTTTTGGCTTTATTTTCACGTTACTTCTTTTTTTAAAAGCACCTCTTCTACCAAATTGGAAAGGATTGGCAGGTGCAGTTTACATTGGGCTTTTCGAGATGGGAATTACTTTTATTTTCTGGTTGAAAGCGCTTAAACTGTCCCGCACTACAGTACAAGTGAACAATTTGATATATCTCACACCTTTTTTATCGCTTATATTCATTAATTTTGTGATCAGGGAAAGGATCGTTTTTCCTACCATAATTGGATTGATGTTAATTGTAACCGGGATTGTTTTTCAGGAGAAGATTAAATTAAATTATACTAAAAAATAATGTCTTTCTGAGGAATCTGATAGCTTTACAAACGAAGAATCTCTTGGATTGACATTCAGCTTCACTTCTGGTATAAGAGAGAATAAATCTATAGGAGATAAGAGATGATTACTTCAATAAACCCGACAAATAATAAAGTAATAAAAGAATACAAAGAATTAACTCCGGAAGAAGTAAAAAGCAAAATAGAAAATGCTCATATTGCTTTCATGAAGTGGAAAGAAACCAGTTTTGAACACCGGGCAAAACTGATGAAAAATGCAGCAGAGATCCTGCAGGAAAGATCAGAAGAATTTGCACATCTTATGACAACAGAAATGGGAAAGCTTCTACGCAGTGGAAAGGCGGAAGCGGAAAAATGCGGATGGGTATGCAGGTTTTATGCAGAAAATGCAGAAAAATTTCTGGCTCCGGAAGAGATCAAAACCGAGATGAGCAGCAGCTTTGTTACCTTTAATCCTCTGGGTGTAGTGCTGGCAGTAATGCCCTGGAATTTTCCTTTCTGGCAGGTTTTCCGGTTTGCAGCACCTGCATTGATGGCTGGAAATGCTTGCCTTCTCAAACATGCATCTAATGTTCCCGGTTGTGCGTTGGCAATCGAAGGAATCTTCCTTCAGGCAGGATTCCCGAAGGATGTTTTTCAAACCCTGTTGATAGGCAGCAGACAGGTTTCTGGTGTCATTGAACATCCACATGTTAAAGCAGTTACACTTACTGGCAGTACTCCTGCTGGAAAAGCAGTTGCCGCTAAAGCTGGTGAAATGATAAAAAAATGCGTTCTGGAACTTGGCGGTAGCGATCCTTACATTATTTTAGAAGATGCCGATATGGAAATGACCGTAGAAAAATGCGTTATCAGTAAATTAATAAATTCCGGTCAAAGCTGCATCGCTGCCAAAAGATTTATAGTTGTGGATGCTGTTCGAGAAAAATTTGAAAAGCTTTTCCTGGAAAAAATGAAAGATCAGGTTATTGGTGATCCTACTGATCCCAAAACTACTATCGGTCCCATGGCAAGAACCGATCTTCGTGACGAACTACACCAGCAAGTTATGAAAAGTATTGATAAAGGTGCCAAATGCCTGCTTGGTGGATATATCCCACAAATAGAAGGAGCATTCTATCCTGTTACCATTTTAACCGATGTAAC
>DAOUUD010000110.1 GCA_030668345.1 Candidatus Cloacimonadota bacterium
ATATCAAGGATCTTGGTCACGAACTGGAGCAGAGTAAATACATTAAAATATTCACCATCGAAGAGGGGAATTATACGCTGCGTAAGATCGATTCCTGGAAGCATGAGAAACTGGTGGTGCTGGTTTATAATTTCCTCGATCTGCTGGCGCATCACCGCTCCAAAAGCCAGATACTGAAAGAGACCATTCCCGATGAACAGGCGCTGAGAGGCTTCACCAAGCACTGGTTCCTGCATTCCACCTTCTATGAAACTTTGAAGCTCATTGCCAAACAAGGTGCCAAGGTGATCATCACTACAGATCATGGTTCGATACGTGTGAACCGGGCCAGCCAATTGACCGGAGATAGAGAGACCACCACCACAGTTCGCTACAAGCAGGGACGTAATCTTTCCAGTAACAATAAACACGCACATTATATTAAAGATCCAGAGGAGTACGGTCTTCCCAGCCGCGGTCTGGTCGATAACTATGTTCTGGCAAAAGATGATTACTATTTCGTTTATCCCAACTCTTTCCATCAGTATATGAAGCAGTACAATGGTACTTTCCAGCATGGCGGTATTTCCATGGAAGAAATAATCCTGCCATTGGCTGTTTGTAAACCGAAAGGATAGTGAAATTTAATGGGAAGGTTCAGGTTACAGACCTGAACCAACTTCAATATTATGGAATATTCAAAAGAATTTAAGATAATTTCAAAAGAAGATACAAAAACTTTAGCCAGAAGAATAGCATCACATCTGCAACTGGGAGATGTGGTTGCGCTTTACGGCGAACTGGGAACAGGCAAGACGTTCTTTACTCAAAAGCTTTGTACTTTTCTGGGAGTTACGGAAAATGTGAGCAGTCCCGGTTATGTTTTGATGAATGAATACACAGGCAGATTTCCCATCTGCCACCTTGATCTTTATAGATTAGATTCGTATGAAGAAGTGCTGGAATTAGGGCTTCATGACATCTTTGAACAAAATCTGACGATCATAGAATGGGCGGAAAAAGCAGAATTATTACTACCGGAAAAAGTTATCCATATCCGGTTTGAGTTTGCAGATCCCTATCGCATCGTGAAAATTCAAAGTTATAAAAATCTGTCTCTTGGAGAATCCCTATCTAAGTAGATCATAAAGGATGATCAGCAGAAGCACGACAATAATTATATTGCCCCAGAGGATGCGGTTTTTAAGGTCTTCGATGAGTTTTCGGTTTTCCTGGATCTTATTCTCCAGGCGGATCAACATATGTTCCAATGAAGAGAATTTTTCAGCGATATGATCTATTTTCTTAACTTTGCGCATGTTCTCGAAATCTTTGATAAAGTGCTTGATCATATCAAAGAACAATTTGATTATACTGGCAAGGAATGGACTGCTTTTTTGCATTTCTCTATTATTTTTCTTCATTAGATTCTCCTTAAAAATTTCTATCTGTAAGCATTAACTTAAGCGGTTTATTTTGTGTCAATAAGTTTGTAGATGCGTAGCTCTAGTGCAGGCTATAGTTAAAATGAAATTAGTGTATAAATTTGTCTCAAAGCTGAGGCATATTGCCTCGGTCTGTTATTCCAATGGAAAGGAATTTAATTAAATATGATAAACAAATTTGATATTTCTATTAGCTTAACATATTCAACAAATGAAAAATATCATTGGTAAAGTCGAGAATTTAATGATTTGTTCAATCTATGGAATAGAAATAGCTTCATCAAGTTGTCTTTAAAAAAGGTTATAAAAGGGTTGACATTAGATAATGAATAAAAAATTAATATCTGTTAATAGTAATTAATTACTAAATAAGAGAGGGGAATTGAATTGTTACAAAAATATCAATATCAGAGTTGCTGTTATTTCCCTTCCGGAACATCGATTGAATAGCTGGGATTATTAAGACGTATTTGAAAATCTGAAATATTTTTGGAATTGAACGATAGTGTGTTCAGAGCTTACCTGTAAGTGACGGGGCGAAGCTGTATCAAATTATATAAAAGGACGATAGCTCATGAAAGATTTAATAAGATACCTGAAGCAATTTAATAATAAAAAAATTGCTGTGATCGGTGACTTGATGCTTGATAAATATGTGTATGGTGAAGTTGAACGCATATCACAGGAAGCTCCCATTCCCATTATCAGGGTAACCGATGAAAAGTATGCTCCCGGAGGAGCAGCGAATGTAGCTGCAAATATTTCAACTTTAGGTGGTGATGCCTTTCTCTTTGGGATAGTAGGGAATGATTACTACAAAGATATTCTTCTTGATAAACTTTATTCTCTGGAGATCAGTACAGATGGAATACTTACCAATACCAAAAAAAATACAGTTCTGAAAACAAGAATAATAGGTCTGGAACAGCAGTTATTACGAATGGACAAAGAAAACATAGAATATATCGATGATCAATTCGTTGAAAAGTTATTAACAAATTTGAAAGATGTAGACGATCTTTCGGCTATTATCATATCGGATTACGCCAAGGGAACAATTACAGAAGAGCTGTTAAAAGGAGTTAAAGAATTTGCACAGAAGAATAACATAATAATCATTGTCGATCCCAAACCAAAGCATCATTCCTGGTATAAAGGTGTTACGCTTATTACTCCCAATAGGAACGAATCTCAGAAGATAACTGGAATCACTATAGAAAACGAAGATAGTATCAAAGAAGCCGGCAAAAAATTACTGGGAGAATTGAGTTCAAATATAATTATTACTGCTGGCAATAAAGGTATGTATGTTTTTGAAAAGGGGAAGGAACCTGTTCATATCCCAGCGGTTGCAAAAGAAGTTTACGATGTCACGGGAGCCGGAGATACCGTTGTTGCCTCTTTGGCTTTAGCGCTCAGTTGTGAAGCCGGTTTATCTGATGCTGCTGTAATTTCCAATATTGCTGCCGGCATTAAAGTAGGAAAAATAGGAACTTCACCGGTACATATGGAAGAACTTCTGCAGAGTTTTGAAAAATAAACTCACCCCCCGACCCCCTCTCTTCAAACACAAGAGAGGGAACATAAGAAAAGCAAGAAGAAAAATAACTCGATCTGTCAGGTTGATAAATATGAAAGATAAATTACCAGAATCAAAATTTGAGGATTTCTACCATGAGTGCTCCCTTTTAACAAAATGGAAAGATAGAAATGAAAGGAACTCACCCCCCGACCCCCTCTCTTCAACACAATAGAGGGGGAGATAAAATCCTATCGTCTTTTTGAGAAACTCCTACAAGGGCAAACAAAGACCGTGTCCGGCGTAGCTCCATATTCAGAGCGAAGACGGAAGAATCTGATTGGAAAAGAGAATCCCTTGCTATTCCCTTTTAACAAAATGGAAAGATAGAAAAGCAGGAAGAAAAAAAGATCAGAGACTAAAGAAAAAAGAAAATGAAACGGGAATTTCTTACAGAATTAGATGTCTTAATTGATGTAGTTAATAAACTGAATTCACTTAACATAGATTACATGCTCACAGGTTCACTTGCCATGAATTATTATGCCGAACCTCGTATGACCCGTGATCTTGATATAATTATTGAAATCTTTCCAAAAGACATTAACAGGATTATTGATAAGTTTCAGGAGGAATACTATATCTCTGAAAATTCTGTTAGGGAAGCTATAGACCAAGTAAGTTTTTTCAATATTATTCATAACCAGGCTATTATTAAGGTAGATTTCATAATAAGGAAAAAGGAAGAATATCGTAAAATGGAATTTGATAGAAAGCAAAAAATTATAATTCTTGGTAATGAGATCAATATTGTTTCAAAAGAAGACCTGATTATTTCCAAATTATATTGGGCAAAAGATTCCAGATCTGAGCAGCAAAAAAACGATATTATTAATTTACTTAATACTGGTTCCGATAAAAAATATTTATTAAAGTGGCTGGGAAAGCTTGATCATATCACTTTCTTTAAGGAATTTATCGATGCAAGATACTTCGATTGAAATACAAAAAATTTATCATGACCTGCTCATGTCCAAAACAGGTGAAGAGCGTTTTCTGATGGGTATTTCATTGTTTCAAATTTCAAGAGAACTGGTTCTGGCTTCTTTTCCTAAAGATCTAAGTGAAGAACAGAAACGAACCCTATTGATGAAGCGATTTTATGGAAAAGAGATAGATGATGTAACTCAAAACTCCTGCTTTGAGAAAGATGAAAGGAACTCACCCCCTCGGTCTTCGCCAAGGCTACGCCCCGACAGGCCGACCCCCTCTCTTCAATCCAATAGAGGGATGACGGAGAAGGAACATAAGGGCTTGTGAAAGAAATTAAAGGTAAAAAGTAGAACAGGCACTCCTGCCTGTTTAAAGTAAAACAAACATCCTGAAAGTTACGGTGGATAAAAAAAATAAAGATGAAAATAAAAATGAAAAATTTATTTTGGGATATGAATATATCTCAATCTGAAATTCAGATTCTTTTAGATGATAATGATTTGGATAACCCATTAACAACTTCATTATATGCAAGGATATTGTCTTCATTTAACTGGTATAAGATTTTAGAACAATTAAACGAAAAACAATTGCATTCAGCTTTATCCGATGAAGTGATTAAAAAAATTAAATCAAAATGTTTACAGGAACGCTTCAAATACGCAAGAAGCATGTTATTTGAAAATGAAGAGATTAATCGATAATGAAATACTACACAGAAAAGCTTTATCCTTTTCAAGATAATATCATTCAGATCATTCAATCATGTAAAACAAAATTCTATCTGACCGGTGGAACAGTTCTATGTAGAAAATATTTGCAGCATCGTTATTCGGACGATCTTGATTTTTTTGTAAATGCTGATGCTAAATTTAGAGAGGATATCGGCAAAATCGAAGCAAAATTGTCTTTGAATGACATTAACTTCAGCGTTATTACTAAAGCTGATGATTTCGTTAGGTTCGTTACCACAAAAGAAAGTGAAATAAATTTGAAACTTGATTTTATTAATGATATCGATTATCATTATAATGGCTTTGAACAAGATATAAAATTGGGAAAAATTGATAACATTCAAAACATCTTATCCAATAAAATATCCGCATTGCCCCGGCTCGAGATCAAAGACTTTGTTGATATTGCATTTATAGCTCATTCGTTTCCCTTTTCCTGGAAAAATCTTATAGATCAGGCAATAAAGAAAGATAGCTGGGTCAATCCTGTCGATATCTCAAAATTGTTTAATACAATCGATCCAAAATTATTAAAATTGATCAAATGGAAGAATCCTGTTACAATCAATGAAATCACGAAAGATTTTCAAATCATTGCGAAAGATGTATTGATAGGAACGGATAATTCATTGATTCAAAAAAAGTAGAACAGGCACTCCTGCCTGTTTAAAAGAAAAAAGCAGAAAGGAACTCACCCTACTGTCCCTCTCTTCAAACACAATAGAGGGAACATAAGAAAAGCAGGAAGAAAGTAACTCGATCTGTCAGGTTGATAAATATGAAAGATAAATTGTCAGAATCAAAATTTGAGGATTTCTACCATGAGTGCTCCCTTTAAGACTGCGTCCGGCTATTGACGGAAGGGGAGACTAAGAGGGGTTTTCCTAATATCGAAATCCGAAACTTAAAAATAGGCTGGTTCAATTATGTTAATTGAACCAAATGTTAAAACGTATGGTTCCGGTTGGAAACCCGAACCAGCATCGTCAGGATTCTCTGGATTTTAAAGATTTAAAGGATAATATGAAAAGAAACACATTTTACATCTTACATTATACATTTTACATTCTGATAATTCTTACAATTAGCAATTGTTCTTCAACAACTGAAGTCTCAAAGGGAGACTTAACTGGTATTGTTAATCTTGAAGGAATGGAAGATCATAGTGGTATAATTATCGCAATATATGAATTAGCTGAATTAGATGAAACTATTGTAGGAATTAACAGCCAATATCCTCACATCGGAGTTATCATAAACCAGCACACCGAATTCGATCACCGTTTGCAGGAACCGGTTAAATACACCGAAACAGATGCTGAAGGCTATTTTGAAATAAAAAAGATCCCCACAGGAAAATACAATATAGTAGCTATAAAAGATAGTTTTGGATTCAAGTATA
>DAOUUD010000175.1 GCA_030668345.1 Candidatus Cloacimonadota bacterium
AATGAAAAGGGAATCGATGTTAATATTACGGATAACAATGAGGTAACACCACTTCATTTTGCTGCAGGAAGCGGCAACATCGATCTTGTTCGGTTTCTCATTTCAAAAAATGCGGAAGTAAATGCAAGCTCCAATATCGGCGGAATTCCTCTGCATAATGCTATCTTCAGAGATAGTGTTGCTGTAATTGAATTTTTAATCGATAGTGGAAGTGATATCAGTATTCCCAATCAGTGGAATGTACAAGCTATTCATCTGGCTGTGCATAAAGGAAACCCGGAAGTTGTAAAATTACTTATCGAAAAAGGAGCGGATATTCATGCAATAACCGGTAATAGTGAGAATCCTTTGATGTGGGCAATTGTTGGCAGAAGATTTGAAGTTGCCGATCTGTTATTAGAATTAGGGGCAGATATTAATGGCAAAGTATCACAAGGACGAACTCCCTTGCACAGCGCATTTAAAGCCAGTTTGGAATCGATAGAGTATATGATAGAAAAAGGTGCTGAGGTAAATGCTGCCGATTCTACGGGAGCAACTCCCCTGCATACTGCAGCCTGGAGCGGGAATGCAGAAGTCGTGAAATATCTTATCACTCACGGCGCAAAAGTAAATGCAGTAAATGAAAATGGTAGAACTCCTCTATTGAACTCTGTTTATGTAGACAGCCTAGAAGTTGTACAAATACTTCTGGAAAACGGAGCTGAAATCGATCCGAAAGTGTGTTCTTCCGAAAGCTCTTGTAATTTCATGGATGGAACCGCACTACACCTTGCTACTAGAAAAGGAAAAATCGATTATGTAAAACTGTTTGTGAAAAACAAAGAAAATATCGATATAAAAGATGACCGCTATGGCAGAACAGCTCTTCATTATGCAGCAATGAAAGGTTACAAAGATATTGCTGAATTCTTAATACAAAATGGTGCAGATATTAACATCAAAGACACCGACAAAAAAACTTCGCTTTATTATGCAAAAAAGCATGGTAATTATGAACTTGCTGAATTTATGGAATCTAATAAAGCAAAATCCGGGAAACTGGAAAAAATCTACAAGAAAGATCTCCTCACGGAAGATATAAAAAAGGGTGAAGCATATTTATGGTATCTTTATCATAGCAGTTATGCGATTAAAACTAAAGATAATTTGCTTATCTTCGATTTCTGGGAAAATGATAAAAAAGCTGACCAACCCTGCCTGGCAAATGGCTGGATTAAACCGGAAGAGTTAAAAGATCAAAATGTTACGGTTTTTGTTAGTCATGAGCACAGAGACCATTACGATCCAGTTGTTTTTGAATGGAAAGAAGTTATTCCTGAGATTAAGTACATTTTTGGCTTCCAACCGCAAAATGTTCCAGAATACAATTATGTAGCTCCCAGAGAAACAAAAGTAATAGATGGAATCAAAGTTACCTCGATTGAATCGAATGATACTGGTGGCGGATTTTTAATTGAAGTTGATGGAATTACCATTTTTCATCTGGGAGATCATGCGAACCGAGAAAGAGATTTTTCTGGAACATATTTAGATGAGATACATTTCTTAAAAGAGATGAATCCGGAGATCGATTTCTCATTTATGCCCATCAGCGGATGTGGTTTCAGAGACCTGGAAGCAGTTAAACTTGGCGTTTACAGAACCTTTGAAGAATTAAACATAAGGGTATTCTTTCCTGTGCATGCAGGTGGTGCTGAATATCGCTATCAAGATTTTGTAGAAGAAGCAAAAGAAGAAGATTTCAAAGTTCAAATGATCTATCCTTTGGAAAGAGGAGAGAGGTACTTTTATAGAAATGGGAAAATACGATAACCGTGAGGAGTTATGTTAAAAAATTATATTAAGATCGCAATTCGAAATCTCGTACGTCAAAAAGGATTTTCATTTATAAATATTATTGGCCTTGCCATTGGCATAACAGTTTTTGCTTTGATTATGGTTTACGTGATCGGAGAACTTTCAGCGGATAAATTTCACAAAAATGTAGAGCGGATTTACAGGGTTGAGCGGCAGGAGAAATTTGGTGTCACCAGTATTCCCATCATGGAACGATTGATGAATGCGCTTCCCGAAATAGAAAATGGTTCTCGATTGATGCCCTATCCGGGTAATATCAAACACAATGATGAACTCATTCCTACCAGACTTGTTTTTGTGGATTCTACTTTCTTTGAAATATTTACCTTTGAAGCAATTGCAGGAGATCTGTCCACAGCTTTGGATGATAAACAATCGATGATTATCAAGGAATCTTATGCAAAACAGCTTTTTGGAGAAGAAGATCCGGTCGGTCAGGAGATCATCTTTCGCGATGAAAGCTTTACTATAACGGCTGTGCTGAAAGATCTGGATCAGAAAACTCAATTACAGACCAGCGATCTGATGGGAAATTTTCTTAAGCTACAAGATTTTGGTGAAGACTTTGAAAATGATTGGTGGGGAAATTATGTAACCTACATCATGCTGCCGGAAGGTATGGAACCAGCTTATCTGCAGGAAAAGTTGGATGCCTTCAATGCCAAAATGAAAGAGATCGTGCACGAAAATTATCCCGAACACTGGTTCAATCCGTTCAAAGATATTTATTTTGAATTGGGTAAATTTGATTATTCAGTTCATGGAAATATCCTGACGGTTAAGATGTTCCTGGCATCAGCAGTTCTCATCATTCTGATTGCCTGTATCAATTTCATCAATCTTTCTACTGCCCGTGCCATGGTGCGTGCCAGAGAGATTGGAGTTCGTAAAGTGGTAGGAGCCAAAAAATCGAATCTGGTTTTCCAATTTCTGGGAGAATCGATTTTGTTATGTTTGATCGCAGGAATTATCTCACTGGTTCTCATCGAAATATTTCTCCCACATTTTTCCGAATTTTTTAATATGACGGCTAAAATTAAAACATTGAACAACTTTTTACTGTTCGGAGGCGGAATTTTATTTATTGGTTTGCTTTCAGGGTTATATCCGGCTTTTTACCTGGCTTCCAGTGTTCCTGTAGAAGTACTTAAGAGTGATCAAACCAAAGGTATTAAAGGAGCGTCGTTTCGTAAGATCCTCACGGTTTTCCAGTTTGCCATTTCTATAATGCTAGTAGCAGGAACGATTATAGTTCAGAAACAATTGCATTATATTCAGAATAGAGATCTGGGCTTTAATAAAGATCAGATCATCAGTTTTCGTATTCCATCGGAGTGCTATAATGAAAAACGGGAGACCTTCAAACAGGAAATCCTCTCTATTGCAGGTGTTAAGGAAGCAGCTTATCTTTATACAACTCCCGGCAGGGTTATTGTGCAATGGGGATGTACCGATCCGGAAGGAGAATCGTATCAATTCCGCACTATTACAACAGATCCAAGCTTTATTGATATTTTCGAAGTTCCACTAAAGATGGGAGAGAATTGGAGTTGGGACTTGGATCAACAACAGGGTATTATTGTAAATGAGGCTTTTGTTGAGATGATGGGCTGGGAAAATCCTTTGGAAGAATTCATTTGGGGAGATGTTCCGATCAGAGGTGTTATGAAAAATTTCATCTATCGATCTCTTCATTACGAGATTGAACCACTGGCATTGGTGTATGACTGGAATCAAACTCACAGCATTAGTATTAAACTGGATGGAACCGACATGCCTACAACGATAAAATTGATCGAAGAAAAATATAATGAATTTGAAGAAGAAAACACAATTAGATATTATTTTCTGGATGATGATTTCGAAATATTTTACAGGAATGAGATCAGGTTCGGTCGGATATTCGGATATTTTTCTTTGCTGGCAATTCTCGTAGCCTGTTTGGGTCTTTTTGGCTTGGCATCATTTCTCACAGCGCAACGAACTAAGGAAATCGGTGTGCGCAAAGTTCTGGGTGCGTCTGTTGGGCAAATTATCAAGATTCTCTCATTCGATTTTGTGAAATGGGTGATAGTGGCCAATGTGATCGCCTGGCCCGTTTGCTGG
>DAOUUD010000020.1 GCA_030668345.1 Candidatus Cloacimonadota bacterium
AGAGAGAAAATCTCTTCCACCAGGGTAGAACCTTCTGCATAATATTCAAGAAAATCGATATCAGATCGTCGCAGAATATCTCTGAAAGCATTAACCCTTTTTTGATACTTCGGTGCTTCTTTGAATTTGCTTAATATTATAGGAACGAACTTATCCCTGAAATCTTCCGCTTCCCAACCTTCAATTTCATTATGGTTCATTTCGGGGAAAGTATGATGGAAGGCAGGATATTTAGCATTTTCGTTAAATTGGCATTTCCACCTGTATCCCAATGGTGCAAGCTGAGGATTTGAAGTATAAATAATCGGGATTTTACCTTCGATCTTACCGGCAGCAAATTTGGCAATGTTCATTTCCTCCGGCACAGAATCAGCGATCGCTCCTGCTTTTTTAACCAGGTTTGCTATTACAGATCTAACCTGCTTTGTATGGTCTGGAATGATCTTAAAGGTCTCCAGTATCTTCATGAGAGAGAAAAACAGATACCCAATAGCACTTCGTGGAGGTAAACCCGATGGCAGTTCGAGCCAGCAGTGATCTCCGTCGATCAATTGCTTTACCTTACCTCCGGAAGTAATAACTCCAATAAACTTTGTACTTTGCAAAGCCTGCTGTAAACAGCTAAGTGTTTCTTCTGTATTTCCGGAATAACTCAGAATAACAACCAGGGTATTCTTATCCAGGTAAGGAATATGATAATCTTTTACCACTTCAAAAGGAATTTTAGTACCAAAAGCCGATCTGGCAATATCACCGGATATTGCTGAACCACCCATACCGCAGATCACAACTTTATTTATTTTGTTCAGTTGAAGACTTGAAAATCCTTTTGGCGTTTTCAATTGCGGCTCAAAATAAGCTTTCAATATTTGCTCTGGTATCTTGATTATCTTATGATACATATCATCGGGATCAAGCTGCTGCATTTTTTTAATATTATCCAATTTATTCATAGTTTTTGCTGTCATTAAGTCTCTCATAGATTTCATCGGAGGTTTTTAATTCCATTAATTCTTCTGCCAGTTCTGCCCAGTTCTGCACGTGGCAATTAATTATCTCATTTTTGGTCATTAAAATTCTACCCGGACTCACACTAAGTTCATCAACTCCCAAACCTAATAATAACTTCACGTACTGTGTATCCGAAGCCATCTCTCCGCAAACAGCCACCTTGATCCCTTTGGCATGAGCGTTATCCACTGTTTGTTTTATGGCTTTAAGTACTGAAGGGTGACATGATTTATAGTAGGAAGCGATCGATTCGTTATCACGATCCACTGCCAAGAGGTATTGCACCAGGTCATTTGTTCCGATACTAAGAAAATCACACTCTTCCGCCAGGGCATCCGATGTGATAACGGCAGAAGGAACCTCGATCATAGCCCCGATTTCGATATCCTCGTAGAAGGTTATTTTCTTTTTTTTCAGTTCTTTTTTACATTCTTCGATGATTTTTTTAACCTGTAGAATTTCTTCCACACCCGATATCATCGGGAACATTATTTTTACATTACCTTGGGTGTTAGCACGTAAAATGGCACGTATCTGCCTGCGGAAGATTGGAATATTTTCCAGTGATATTCTGATACCCCTGAAACCCAGATTAGGATTTTCTTCGTGAACAACGTTCAATATACTGGAAAGTTTGTCTCCTCCAACGTCTATAGTGCGGATGATAACCGGCTCGGGAGCTAACGTCTCAGCTATTTTTTTGTAGATCTTATACTGCTCTTCTTCGGTGGGTAATTTTTCTGTATCCATAAAGAGGAATTCCGTTCTGAAAAGACCGATTCCACGACTGTTGTTCTTGATAACCTGGTCAATTTCTTCAGGAAGTTCGATATTGCTCATCAGGGTGATCTCTTTATTATCCAATGTAATAGCTTTCACATTAATAAGTTTCTGCAGTTTTTTTCTTTGTTGTGATTCCTGTAGATATATACTTTTGTATTCAGCTAATACATTGCTCGAAGGAAATATGATGATCTCGCCATTATTACCATCGACTATGATCTGTTCACCTTCATTAATATTCTCTAATAAACCGGAGATACCAACCAACATCGGTAAATTCATGGAACGGGCAATAATGCTGCTGTGTGAATTTTTACTTCCCTTTTCCGTACACAACCCACGAATGTTTTTTTCGAATACTTTGGTAACGAACGAAGGCGTGATATTCTTCATGATGAGAATGGATTTATCATCCAGTTTTGCAAGCACATCTTTGCTTTTATTCATAGAATGACTTAGAAGCCTGTAAGCAACATCTTCAAAATCTGTTAACCGCTGAGAATAATATTCGTTTTCCATAGCATCAAATATATTAACTACTTCTGTGAAATATGTACTTACTGCATGTTCCAGGCTGAATAATTTCTGAGTGATCAGTTCTTTGACCCGTTTTATAAACGCCGGATCCTGTAATATCATTTTATGAGTGGTCAAAATATCTCTATTTTCTTTGGAAAAGGAATCGTCCTGAATGAATATATTAAGCTCGTTTATGACATACTCCACATCTTTGTGGAAGCGTTTCAGTTCTTTATTTACAGCTGTCTTGGAGATTTTTTTTGTTTCGATGTGGATATGTTCTTTCTCTACGATTCTGGCATAGCCAATTGCCACTCCGTCTGAGACAGAAATTCCTTTTATTCTTTTCACGATCATTCTTCTCCGAATTTGGATGCGAATAATTCAGTAATTTCCCGGATCAAATATTCTTCATCGACTCCATCTGCAATCAGCTCCAGTTCCGAGCCATATTCCGCTGCTAAGGTCATCACTCCCATGATACTTTTTCCATTGATCTCCATATCACCTTTAATGATGCGAAATTCCGACCTGAATTTAGAAGCAATTTTTACGATCATTGTTGCTGGTCTGGCATGCATTCCCAGTTTATTTTCAATTACAATGGTCTTTCTTATCATCCGTTTCCAAATCTCTCTTCTTATTCATTGTCTTCAATTACCGTTTTTCTTAATTTAGCTTTATCCTGCAAATCTTTCTGCAATTTATTAGTGTATTCTTTAGCTGCATCATAACCATAAATTTTCAAGATGTGATTTCTGGCAACAACTTCTATTACTACTGCCACGTTTTTTCCAGGAGTAACAGGAAGATAAATGATCGGAATTTTAACTCCCAGAATATCTACGAAATTATCTGTAAGGCCGATTCGTTCGTAATCCATGTTATCTTTCCAGGGCATTAATTCAATCTGTACATCGATACGTTTTTGCTTTCTTACTGCCTGAATTCCGTACATTCTCTGCACATCGATAAGCCCCACTCCGCGCACTTCCATGAAATGCCCATAATTATTGGTAGAAGTACCGATAAGATAATCATCTTTGGCAATGATCTTCACTACATCATCTGTTATCAGACGCCTGCCGCGTTCCACCAGATCCAATGCACATTCGCTTTTCCCGATCCCGCTTTTTCCTGTAAGAATAATTCCAACACCATAAACATCAACAAACGTGCCGTGAATAGTTTTGGAAGGAGCAAAGACATCACCCAGATATCTTCGTAGAGCATGGTAGAGTTTATCGGTGGTCAAGCGTGAGCTCAGTATGGGGATATTCATCTCGTTTGCCAGGTACTCCACCTGTGATGGAATAGAAAGTCCTTTTGTAATGATCATACATGGTATATCATATACAAATACTTCTTTGATGCTGTTGTAGAGGTCTTCATCTTTAAGGGACTGCAGGAAACTGATCTCAGTTTCACCCAGTATCTGGATGCGTTTATAGGCAAACCTTTCAAAGTAACCGGAAAAGGCTAATCCCGGACGATGCAGAAATTCGTTGGTAATATCCTTTTCCATAGTCTGGGGATGAGTAATGAGAGATAGACTAAATTCTTTTTTCTTTGTATTAAAGAAATCTTTTACACTGATTTTTTTCATTTTTCAACCCTTAAGAAATAGTCCCGTTCCTACTTTATCGGCAGGAACGGGAAATACAGATTATGGTTCGATCAGCTTATAATGTAGCTCATCTTTCTTTACAATGACATTAACACGATCGGTTTCTTCATTCCTGAAAATAAAATATGGATCATTTATTTCATCGAATCTATCCAGAGCTTCGTTCACAGACATACCCTCAGCTAAGATCCGCTTAATTTTTATTGTTCTTCTTTTATCATCACGCTCAATTAGGTTGGCAAAGAAAAATTGGGAATTTTCCTTAATACCTCTTTTATGATGATAGTCAGACCATTTTTCCTTCATCTTTTTTATCTGTTGCTCCATTTTATCAACAGCATTATCAATTGAGATGTACATATCTTTTTCAATCGCTTCACTTTTGAGATTATGTTTTGGAGCATGAATAACAAGTTCTACATTATTCCGGTTATTTTCCAATGATAGGATAAAGTGAGCAGTAATGATATTTTCAAAATACTTTTCCAACTTCTCACAGGATTCATTAATATGATCCCTGATTGCATGTGTCAGATGGAAATGGCGAGCCGTAATTGTAATTTGCATAATTAACCCCTTTCTTAAATAATTTCCTGGCTTTCTCTGCATGATATGAACTACGAACAAGCGGTGCGGATTCAACTATTTTGAATCCAATATCATAACCTTGTTTTCTGTAATACGAAAAAACGTCAGGGTGAACGTATTCTCGAACCTGATAATGGTTACGTGAAGGTGCTATATATTGTCCAATGGTTACAACATCTACTTCTACTTCTCTTAGTTTCTTCATGAGAGCAAGCACTTCTTCCTGTGTTTCTCCCAAGCCTACCATAAAACCGCTTTTTGTGATGATTTCCGGTTTTGAACAGCAGGCTATGTGGAGGACATCAAGCGACCGTTGAAAATCTGCCATAGGTCTTACCAGCGGGTAAAGCCTGGGCACGGTCTCGATATTATGATTAAATACATCCGGAGCGGCTTTTACTACTTTTTTAACCTGCTCCAGATCACCATTAAAATCTGATGTTAACACCTCAATAGAAACATCCTTATTGCAGATATTCCTGATCTGTTTTATTACTTCAATAAACTGGGAAGCACCGCCATCAGGAAGATCATCGCGAGTAACGGTGGTTATTACAATGTGTTTCAAACCGAGTTCTCTGGAAAGTTTTGCAATGGATATAGGTTCCTGGTGATTAACAGGTTGAAGGTCTTTTTTAGCCTTATCTACAGCACAGAAAGTACAATTCCTGGTGCAGGCAGAACCCAATATCATGAAGGTTGCAGTACCTCTTTCAAAACATTCCCCCTGATTGGGGCATCTGGCACTTTCACATACCGTGTGAAGGTGATACTTACGAAGCTGTTTTTTTACTTCAAGCGTCTTACCGGCTCCCAGTTTGCTGGACTTGAGCCAGACAGGTTTTCTTATGATTTTCATATCATTTTTCTAAATCTTATGCACAGCAAGTTTTTCCAGGTCTTCCACCGCTTCCATTATTGTCTCGGAAAGCGTTGGATGAGCAAAAGTTATCTTTTTCACATCAGCGATTGTGGCTTTGGAACCTATCAGAATTCCTCCCTGAGCGATAAGCTCGGTAGCTTGCGGACCAATGATATGCATTCCCAATAGTGTATGTGTTTGGGAATCTGCAATAACTTTAACAAATCCAAAGGTATTGCCCAGACCAAGTGCCTTACCATTGGCCGTGAAAGGAAATTTTCCAATGAGAATATCTCTGTATTGTTCCTGTGCCTGCTGTTGAGTTAGCCCCACAGAACCGATTTCGGGATGAGTGAACGTGCAGGCAGGAATGCTGTTATAATCCAGATTCATAATTTCAATTTTCTCTGGATTCAACTCGTTTTTAATAATATCGGCTACGATGAGTCCCTGCTTGCTGGCTGTATGAGCCAGCATTAATTTACCGGTTACATCGCCAATGGAAAATACTTTTAAAAGATTGGTGTGGAAATCATCTGAAATCTGAATAAACCCATTTTCCATTTTTAGTTCACAATTTTCAAATTCAATATCACAAACGGGTGCTCTGCCCACGCTAACCAAAACCTTATCCGTAGCAATTTCTTTGCCACTGGAAAGCTTCAGAACAAGTTCTCCATCTCTTCTTTCATAAGTTTCCACTGTTGTTTTAAGATGCAGTTTTATCCCATCTTTTTTCAAAGACATAGCCAGTCTTTTAGAAATTTCTGCATCTTCCAGATAAACAAGATCAGGCAGGAATTCCACAATTTCCACCTGTACTCCAAACTGATTGTAGATGGATGCAAATTCACAGCCTATTACTCCACCACCGATCACTACAAGCCGTTTGGGTAATTCCTGGATTTTAAGAATATCTCGCGAAGAAAGAATATTCTCTCCATTAAATTTCAGGGAGGGAAGCTCTTTAGGTTTTGAGCCTGTGGCAAGAATCACATATTCCGCTTCATATTCATTATCGGAGGTTACTAATTTGTAGTGATCATCCAACTTCACGATCCTGATAATTTCTTCTTTAATGTTCGGGATGTTTCTCTTTTTGAACATAAATTCGATGCCTGAAACGAGCTGCTCTACGATCTTATTCTTTCGTTCCCATACTTTGGGATAATTAACCAGAGGTTCATTTACTTGAAGACCAAATTGGTCTGCTTTCTTTATTTCTCCAAAAAGTTCAGCAACCTTTACCAATGATTTAGTGGGAATGCAACCATGATTTAAACAAACTCCCCCCAGACGTTCTTTCTCAAAAACCGTAACATCTATTCCATATTGCTGAAGGCGGATAGCTGTAACATAACCGCCCGGTCCTCCTCCGATAACCGCAACTTTTATCACTCTTTTCTCCTGAGATGACTGTTTAATATACCTTTAAATTTTCTGTATTTTGCCACCACACGACGGGAAACATTTATACCTTCTTTTTTCAATTCATCTGCAATATCCTGGTCGCTTAACGGCTTTAGTTTATTCTCACTATCTATCATTCTCTTGATCTTGGTTTCCACATTGTGCCTGGATACAGAATTATAATCATTATCCTTACCAGCTTTACTGGTAAAAAAATCTTTCAGGCACATAATACCGAAAGGAGTATCGGCGTACTTCTGACGTACAACTCGTGAGATCGTTGATTCATTAACCTGTAGTTCTTCTGCAATTACAGAATATGTAAGTGGTTTAAGCACTCCATTGTTTTCATAAAAGAATTCCATTTGATTATTGATGATAGATTTAGTCACGCGTTCCAGGGTTCTGCTCCTCAGGTAAACGGATTTAATAAGGAATTTAGCCGAGTTTATTTTACCCCGTACATAATCCACTGCTTCTTTATCCTTTTTTACTTGTTTCAGGATTTCTTTATAGCGCCTGCTCATGCGGATCTTCGGGAAATAAAAATCATTGATAATGATCTCATAATCGTTTCCAATTCGCTTGATGATAACATCCGGCACTACATAATTATCCTGATTGCTTAAAAGGCGCAAACCCGGTTTTGGATCCAATTGTGAGATCTGTTGTCTCCAATGCAGGATGGTGTTTACAGTAACTCCATACCTGGAAGCGATCTTTTTGTATCTTTTATGGATGAGGTCTTCAAAATTTTCTTTTATTAATTGGATCAAATGCTCGTTATGTTCCTCTTTCTCTATCTGGCTAAGAAGGCATTCCTGAATATTTCGGGCTGTTATACCGCATGGTTCCAAATGTAATATCTGCTGGTGGATCACTTCCGCTCTTTCCGGGTCAATGCCATATTCTTCTGCAAGTTTTTCTATATTAAATTCCTTTGGAAGAAAACCATGATCATCCACACTCTCGATCAATTCATAGGCAAATTCATATTCCGCTTTACTCAGATCAAGTGTTTCCAATTGATCAAAAAAGAGCTGTTTTTTATTCTCTTTCGTTTGCAATAATTGGTCCAAATTAATAGCTTCTGTCTGCTGCCCACGATAAGAGCTTTCCGAGGATAATTCATTAAAAGCATCCAGCATCTCGCTTAATTCCTTAGTCTCTTCCAGAGTGCGCTTCAGTTCTTCGTCTTCTTGTTCTTTCTCAATATCATCTTCTATTTGTTCCGTAATCTTTTCGTTTTCAGCTGGTTCAGCATCTTCTTCGTCGCGTAATTCCTGAAGTTCCAGCATCGGGTTTGTTATCATTTCCTGTTTGAGATGCGTTTCCAATTGCATTAGCGGCATAGCCAGCATTTCCAGAGATTGCAGCATCTTGGGTTTGAGCAGAAGATTCTGCGTTTGTCTTTGAGCAAGAGTTTGTCTTATATTAGTCATCACTCATTCCCAAAAGGATTCGTAAATCTATCTCCCAGATAAACTTCCCGGGCTTTTCCATTACTCACCAATTCCCTGGAACTTCCCGAAAATAGAATCTCACCTTCAAAAATAATATAAGCTCTTTCCACGATTTTCAAAGTTTCTAAAACGTTATGATCGGTAATAAGGATACCGATGTTCTTTTCCTTCAACTTTTTAATGATGTCCTGGATGTCTGCCACAGCCAGGGGATCAACACCAGCAAAGGGTTCGTCCATTAGAAAAAAGGAAGGAGAAGTAACCATTGAGCGGGTGATCTCCAGCTTTCGGCGTTCACCACCGGAAAGGGTGTAAGCTTTCTGCTTTGCCAATGGCGTTAGACCCAGCTCTCCCAGGTGCATTTCCAGCCTTCGCTTTTGTTCTACTTTAGCTATTTGCAGCGTTTCCAATATTGCCATGATGTTCTGCTCGACAGTTAATTTATGAAAGATGGAAGGTTCCTGCGCCAGGTAACCGAGACCAAGTTGAGCACGTTTGTACATTGGCAAATTTGTGATCTCTTTTTCATCGAACAGAACTTTGCCTGCATTAGCTTTTATCAAACCCAATATCATGTAAAAAGTAGTGGATTTGCCAGCCCCATTGGGACCGAGAATACCAACTATCTCGCCCTGGTTAATGCTAATGCTAACATTATTAACTACTCTTTTTTTTCCGTAAATCTTTACCAGATTTTTCGTTTCAATTTTCTTCATAACCTGTTTTATTTTTTAAAGAATTATTTTATCTGTCAAGATATAGTTCAATCTTTTTACTCAGGTTGGAATGGATTATGCTTTTTGCGAATTACTCAGTAATTAATATATAAATTATTTGTTCCGATTCCGATTAATTTTACGCAGTTTAGAAAATTATCTCTACTTGATCAACATTTATTCTTCGTAGTTTTAACGAAGAAAGATCATTTTCTTGCATCTAGTCATTTAGATTCCCACTTTCGTGCGAATGACAGGATCGTTTTATATCCTCTTTTCTAAGCTTCCGTCAAAAGCCGGACCCAGTTCGCGAGAATGACCGCTAACTTATATTTTCTTAAACCCTGTTGCAAATCATTTCTTTTGAAACTTATACATACCCTGCGCGTTCTGGCGCATATCAATTGTCTCGATTCTATTTTCATCATTTATGGTGATGATCAGGTGTGCGCCCTGCGCATTATTCACAGCCAGATCGTGTTTCTCTGTTTTAGCCTGGAAATAATAGGAATCCACGTTGCCTTTTGAATCGCAGAAATTTATCTTTCCTTCATCAAAATGGAATTCCAATAGATCTGCCGTAACCCAGCTTTCTTTCTCGCCTTTTTCTTCGGTGCTAAAATCTACCCTGCAGGAATCTTTGAGGATAGCTTTTTCTATTTTATTATCCCTGAAGAATAGCTGGAATTCTACTGCGGAAGCATCCCCGAAATCAGAGGAAAATTCCGGTTCTCCCAGGTAGATGGCTTTTTCTTCCTGAGAAAAATATAAAAGGAAATCGCTGGTGATGTGAAAATCTTGCGAAAAAGAATCTACATCGAATGTAGCAATTATCTTCTCGTAATCTTTGAAATACTCTATTTTCTGAGCAGAGACCTGAAGTGAATCTTCACCGGATTTACGCAGCATGGGTTCCTGCATCATATAACCGTAACCATTATTTAATCGATAGATCAATTTTCCGCATTCGCCATACAGATCTTCACGTTCGTCAAAACTTTCTACATTCTGAAATGCGTAGAATTCTCTTTCATTTCGGAAGTACTCCACTCTCTCTGCTGCAAAGGTTCTTATAGTTGAATCGCTGTGTGTTTCCCGGGTAAAAACATTGCCTTCCAGGAAAAGCTTTTCTGTTTCCCGAAAATAATCAACTTTATCGGCGAACAGGCTGAGTGTGTCATCATAAACTTTTACATTTCCCTTCATACGGGCGATCTTCTGTTGATCAAAAAGATCTGCTTTATCGGAATAGAATTCGGTATCACCATAAAAGAAATGGACGTTGCCGATCAGGTTAGTAACGTATTCTCCATTTACTTTGGAAACGATAAGTTTTTCGGCATTTATCAGCTTATAAGGACGCAGTTCATTTTCCCGGGCAAAAATAGAAGTGATTGAAAATAAAAAAACAGCTATCAAGCAGAAAACTACTTTACCAGTCGATCTCTTCTTCATCCAGTTTACCTTCGGCAGATACTTTGGTTATTTCTACCCTGTCCAGATTCAGGTCTGTTTCCATTTCTTCGCCGTATAAAGTATTTTCTCCCCGAATAAGGATCACTCCCCGGCTGGCAAATATCTGGTTTGTATTTCTATTCAATATCATATATGGTGCTTTCAGAATGCCGTTCTCGCTTTTCACCACCACGTTACCAACAGCGGTCAGTGTGTTTTCCGCATCATTTACTTCTGCCTTGTTGCATGCCAGGGTGGATTTCACAGTTTCATCGGGATTATAAAAAGTTACAAACACAGTATCGGCAAAAGTTTGTTTTGTATCATAATATTTGTACATGTGAACTGCGTCCAACACATAATCTACGGTTTCTCCAGTGGTGGTAACCACACGAATGGAATCGGCAATTTCATCCGGTAATTTATCTTCGATAGGCAGGTTCTGCGGAAGTTCCTGTTTTTGGCAGGATATGATCAATACAGCAATGCTAATTATTTTCCAGATGTGAAATGAATTTCTCCAGAACTTCTTCATATATCCCTTTTTCTTTTAAAATATGTACGATGAATTCCCGTACGGCACCTTCTCCGCCGTTGCGCTCTGTAACAAAATCAACTTTTTCTTTCAGATCTGGGAAAGTATCTGCCGGACAGGCAGAAATATAACATCTTTTCATCACAGGATAATCGTTCCAGTCATCACCAAGATAAGCCACATTTTCCCAGGAAAGATCGAGATCTTTCAATAACTCCCGGGTTTTTTTCAGTTTATTACGCACATTCTGAAAAAGCATGGTTACCTGCAGATCATCACAGCGCTGAGCCACGACTTCAGATTCCCTGCCGGTTATAATAGCCAATTTAATATCACTGTAAGAAAGTAGTTTTATTCCCAATCCATCTTTGGCAGAAAAATTCTTTGATTCCGTGCGATGATTATCGTAGATCACTTTCCCATCGGTAAGAACTCCATCGTTATCGAGTATGAGCAGTTTTATTTTCTTATAATCCTTCATTCCATCCTCATTAATATATTTTCAAACATTCATCCAGAAAATCGGGAATATTATCCAGTGGGAGCATAGAATCGGTATCACTGAGTGCTTTCTGTGGATCGGGATGTGTTTCTACGAAAAGCCCGTTTACCATGCCTGTAGCCAGGGCAGCCCTTGCCATCATCAATGCATATTCAGGCGTACCTCCGGAAGTTTTATCTAGCGATGGTCTTTGCAGGCTGTGTGTTACATCGTATATTACCGGATAACCAAATTGCTTCATAATGGCGAATCCACGAAAATCTACCACCAGGTTATGGTAACCGAAACTTGTTCCTCTTTCGGTAAGAAGGATCTTCCGGTTGCCGGTGGAAGCTGCTTTTTGGGCTGCATTTTTCATGTTTTCCGGTGCCATGAATTGACCCTTTTTAATATTGATAATCTTACCTGTTCTCGCAGCGGAAACGATGAGGTCGGTTTGACGGCAGAGAAATGCCGGGATCTGCAGGATATCCGCAACTTCAGATGCTTTTGGGATTTCGGATACATCGTGAATATCAGTTAAAATTGGAAGCTCGAATTTTTCTTTGATTTTTCTTAATATATCCAATCCCTTTTCCAGTCCCGGTCCGGAAGGAGATTCCATGGAAGTGCGGTTTGCCTTGCGGTATGAAGATTTAAAAATAAAAGGAATATTGCGACTGGTTGTTTCCTTTTTCAATCTTTCTGCCACAGCCATCATCATATCTTCTTCTTCCACCACGCAGGGTCCTGCTATGAGGAAGAATTTTTCCGGGTTAAGTAATTTCTGATATAAATTCATAAACACTCCGAAACAGCTTTTAATCATTGCCATCTGAAAGGCAGGAACTTTTGTGTCCAGAATTTTTTTGCTTGCCTAATTCTGCCTGTGGAAATTTATTTCGCGAGTTTTAAATAGGTAGGATATGAAATACATTATCGGTTTTATTCTTATTGTTAGTGTTCTGTGGGCTTCAGAAAAACCACAGCTCGCACGGCTTCATTACAGTGGCGGTGGAGATTGGTATAACGATCAGGACATAATTCCCAATATTACAAAATATTTGAATGAAACCATTAATACCGATTTTTCAACAATTGAATCTGTTGTAAAACCTTCCGAATCTTCGCTGTTTGAATATCCTTTTATTTTTATGACCGGTCATGGAAATGTGAGTTTCAGCGATAAAGAAGCTGAAAACCTGAGAGAATATCTGGTTCGCGGTGGCTTTTTTTATGTTGATGACGACTATGGAATGGATAAGTCATTTCGTAGCGAGATCAAGAAAATATTTCCTGAAAAAGAGTTGGTTGAGCTTCCTGCCAGTCACGAGATATTTCACTGCTTTTTCTCTTTTCCAAAAGGTCTTCCCAAGATCCATAAGCATGATGAAAAGCGCTCCCAGGCATTTGCCATGTTCGATGAAAATGGCAGGATGCTGCTGCTTTACACGTATGAATCTAATATCAGTGACGGCTGGAGCAATGTGCATGACGATCCCGAAACGATCAGGGAGCAGGCTTTCAAATTCGGGGCAAATCTGTTTTATTATGTAATTACACAGTAGGTAAAATTATGAGAGTTATAATAGCATCCGATTTTCACTTGAAATTTGCGGAAAACCAGGAAGACATGGAATGCCGGGAAAGGGTTGTTTCTTTCCTGGACAGCCTTATCGGCAAAACTGATCTTCTAATACTGAACGGTGATATTTTCGATCTCTGGTTCGTGTGGAAAAACGTAATTATAAAAGGTTATTTTCCAATCCTGAAGAAACTTGCCGACCTGCGGGAAAGTGGTTGCCGCATTGTTTTCATCGCAGGAAATCATGATTTTTGGTTCAGAGATTTTCTTACCGGTTTCCTGGATATCGAGATCTATCGGCATGATTTTTTCGAGGAGATCGACGGAAAAAAGGTTTATGTTTCACACGGTGATCTTTTTACCTCCAACGATCTGAGATACAAAGTATTCAGAGCAATAATACGTAACAAATTCATCATGAATGTCTATGGTATACTGCATCCCGACCTGGCGTTGGGAATTGGAAAATCTCTCAGCCGAACCAGCCGCAAACAGCAGGCATCTTCCGATCGGTTAAAGAAAAAAGAAACAGGACTTATTGCTTTTGCCATAAGAAAGCTGGATGAATGTGATATCGTGATCTTAGGACATTCCCACCTACCAAAAGTTGAAATTCTTGAGAATGGAATTTACGCTAATGCCGGTGACTGGATGGGAAATAGTACCTATCTTGAAATGAATGATGGAAAGATTAAGCTTTGTGAATATAGAAAGAAATTAAAGGAGAATCAGCGTTGAAAAAAGCATTGGGAATTATACTGTTAATATTGATTATAGGAGCGTGTAGTGTGGGTAAAATAGTAGTAGAAGAAAAACAGGAAGAAAAGGTAATAGTATTAATGAAGACCAGTTTGGGAGACATCGAATTGGAGCTTTTTCCAGACAAAGCCCCGATCACGGTAGAGAATTTTGTTAAATACATAAAAGATGGATTTTTTGACGGGTTGGTTTTTCATAGAGTAATCAATGGCTTTATGATCCAGGGTGGTGGTTTCGATAGGACTCCAATACAGAAAGAACCGACTTACGACCAGATTCAAAATGAAGCGGATAATGGTCTTTCTAATCTTACCGGCACTATTGCAATGGCCAGAACAAATCATCCACATTCTGCTACTTCCCAGTTTTTCATTAATGTTAACGATAACCTTTTCCTCGACCATAAAGATAAAGATCGCAACTGGGGATACTGCGTTTTTGGCAAAGTTACAAAAGGAATGGATGTTGTGAACAACATCAAAGCTGTTCCTACTCATTTTCATCCCCAACTTGGTATGAAAGACTGGCCGGTGGAAGATGTGGTGATCGAGTCGGTTACAATAAAATAGTTTATAATAAATATTACTATCATTCCCGTGAAAACGGGAATCTGTGAATAAATAAGTATGATAGATTCCCAATTAAATTGGGAATTATAGCAAAATTATGGATTTCATTTTATTTCTCCTTCATTCAAAAAATCTGAACATAATTCCTTAATTTTATCAAAGACTTCAAAATTACCCTGATTTCCTTCAATTATGTAATTATTCATAACGGGATTTGTATCTAATTCACTTCTAAAGGAAATATTTTCATTATATATAAGAAGTTTACCGAGTAAATAAAACTTAATTTCCTCGTTTATTTTGTCCTTCTCTAACGTATATCTTAGCAATTCTTTACTTTTATGCTTATCGATTTTTTCTAATACTTCATTTTGAGATAAAGTTTTAACTATAAGATCAATGATTCTAATTGTGTAGGAATAAGGTATTAATGAATCGTTGTTACAATGATAGTATTTATTGATGATTATTGGGATGATATCATCTCTATTATATAATTCTTGAATTCCATTAAAGTGTTTTGATATTTCAGTATAACCCCATTGCATACTATTATATGCAATCATATCTTTATACAATGGATAATCTAAGCATAAAGTAAGTAAATGCTCAGTTGAAGATTCTTGAAGTATTTCATCAGGAATTTGACATAATTTTATCATTTCTTGAATATTCTTACCTTTTAATTCTTCTATTGTAGGATAATACTTTGAAGATTTTAAATGTGGCAAAACTAAGCTTTCATTTTGACGTTCGATTTGTTCAGCTGATGGATAATTCTTTGTGCTAGATGTTGGCAATATTGGAACTGTTTTTTCTTCTTTGTTGTCAATTTCTTCTGCTAAAAACATACTCGTGACTGAAAGAAGAAGCAATAATAATGATAGTTTTCTCATTTTAATCCACCATGCCGGCTCTTTTTTTAATATCCGAGATAGTCTCTTCAATACGTTCTTTAAAAGTAATGTAACTTATCTCTGTTTCATCTTGTATGAATGGAAAA